>JBNJGH010000238.1:0-4134 GCA_051747585.1 Candidatus Rifleibacteriota bacterium | reverse complement strand
AAAATGCCAGGATGGCAAATTTTCGACCGCCTGAATTTCGTTGTTTTGTCATTTATTGTCATTCTTCCGCCGGCGCAGCTTCGGGGAAATAAGTGTCATTTATCAACTGCTTTTCAGAGATCTGGGACACCTTACTTAATTATGTCGGTTTTAAAAAACAGAAGATAAATTGCAATTCGGGTTACTGGTGGTGCAGTTCTCGGCGAAGTTGCAAATTGAAATTCCAGGTTTGCGCGGCAAATGCTTATCCTGGTTTCGCCGGAAACAAAACTAAGATTGGTTCTTTTTTCTTGCCCGAACAGTTTTTGTTAGGCTTTTTGAATTAGTAATAAAAAATACATAATTGTAATTTTTAAAGATGATATACTTTTATATTATCTGGAGGTGCCTATGAAAGCTAAATATGTTTATTGGCAAGAAAAGGATTTCTGGGTAGGTTATTTTGTTGAATTTCCTGATTACAAAACTCAAGGTGAAAACCTGAAAGAGCTTCAAGAAAATTTGAAGGATCTTTACAAAGATTTAACCTCAGGCGAAATACCTTACATAAGACGAGTAGATGAACTTGAAGTTGCATGAAAAGGCAAGAATTGCTGAAAAAGCTTAAAAAATCAGGTTGCGTTTTCATTCGACATGGGGGAAACACGATTGGTATCAAAATCCAGAAACCAAAGTCTCTCAGCCTGTTCCAAGGCATCGTGAAACTTGACCATAATCCAAACAAAAAGTAAGGTGAAAATTATGAAAATTAACATATTCGTTAAATCCGTTTTCTTTCTTTTTACTGCTATGGCTTTATGTGCGGTTTCTTACGCAAATGAAGCAGAATTAGAAACCGGAAGAAGCCTGGCAGACAAATTTTTTCGTGGTGAGCTTAAAGAATTATATTTCAAATTTTCACCAGCAATGAAAAAAGCAATGACTTTAGAGGCTTTTAAGAAGGTGCGTGAGAGCGTTAGCAAAAGCTGGGGCAAAGAAGAGGCTGTTAAAGCAGAAAAAATACATCCTTTTTTATCGAATCTTTCCTACGAAAGGGTTTCAAAATATGAAAAAGTAAAAACTCCGATGTATCTTTTGTTGAGCTTTAATAAGAATGGCATTATAACTGGCCTGAACTTAGGTGATTACGTTGATGAACCTCAGAGCCCATTTTCTGAGTATGCAACCAAAACCAGGCTAAGACTGCCTTTTGCCGGCAAATGGTTTGTCTATTGGGGTGGCAGAACCGAAAGACAAAACTATCATGTGGTGTATCCTTCGCAAAGATTTGCTTATGATTTTGTAATGTCAAAAAATGACAAAACTTATTCGGGCGACGGATCCAAAAACGAAGATTATTATTGTTTCGGAAAGAGAATTCTTGCTCCGGCTTCTGCTACAGTCGTTAAAGTTTTCGATGGAGTAGAGGACAATATTCCCGGAAAAATGAATGCGAAGCAACCATTTGGAAATTTTGTCCTACTTGATCATCATAACGGTGAATTTTCTGTATTTTGTCATTTCAAAAAAGACAGCATTCAGGTTAAGGAAGGGCAGGAAGTTCTTTCAGGAGAGATCCTTGGGTTGTGCGGTAACAGCGGAAATTCTTCCGAAGCGCACCTGCATTATCATTTGCAAAACGCTGAAAATTTCAAAGAAGCACTTTCCCTTCCGGCAAAATTTCAGCTTTATTATGAAAATGAAAAGCTGACAAACCTGGGAGAACCTGTCAGGGGCAAGTTTATTCAAAACAATTAAAACAATCAGAAAAGCAAAGTGAGAACAAAATTTATGAATCACAATGATAAGGATCTACAGGGTCGTAAGTTTCTGAAAGACACGGTCAGACTCGAAACAGATTTCAGTCAGACTGAGCAGAGTCGCAACATACCTGCACCAACTGTTGAAAAGTCCCCCGAAAAGGATTGCCCTCGCATCCAGCTTCCGGATGGCATAAAAGCGGTTAAAAATTGTTGCACCCAGGCTTTGGCAGACAGCATTCTTCTGCGCCAGAGCGTAAGAGGGTTCAGTGAAGCCTCGCTTAGCCTTGAACAGCTCTCGGCGCTGCTTTATTCCACTCAGGGAATCCGAAAAAAAGTAAGTGCTTCAACCGCATTGAGAACTGTGCCCTCGGCAGGCGCCAGACATGCGTTTGAAACTTATCTGGTAATATCGAGAGTAGAAGGGGTTGAACCCGGTCTTTATCGCTATTTACCCCTGGAAAACGAACTGCTGCAGCTAAAATCAGATTCTAAATTGAATTTGGCGGCCGCTAAAGCCTGCCTCGACCAAAAATTTGTCGCCGGTGCCGCAGTCACCTTTTTCTGGTCGGTTATTCCCAAACGCATGGAATGGCGATATGGCCCCGCTTCGTATAAGGTACTTGCTCTGGATGCAGGTCATGTGGGTCAGAATCTGTATCTTGCCGCAACCTCAATGCGTGCCGGCACCTGCGCCATAGCAGCCTATCACCAGCAGCTTTGCGATGACCTGATCGGAGTTGACGGAGAAGATGAGTTTACTATCTACATTTCACCGGTCGGCTTGCTACTTTGATTGTTTACATTCTAAGGTGTCCCCGGAATCTACGCATGAAACCATTTGAACATTTTTCGAAAAATTAGTTTCTTTTAAGTTCTGATGATAAAATTAGAATATGATTAAGTGAGCTCAGAATTGATAAATAAGAGCCGGAACAATAGCGTAGAGGCGGAAAATGAGGCCGGACGGGTCTTGCTTACGCAACGCCTGACTCGGGCACAGGTCTCTTAAAGACTTAACTTTTAAAACAGCTTTTTTGCGGAGAATTCATGCCTGTTATTGACATAACCGAAGAGCAAAAAAACCGAGCCAAAGCGGCTTTAAAAACCCTATTTGTGGGAGATGCTTTGGCAATGCCTGCGCATTGGTTTTACAGTGTTTATGATATCGAAAAAACCTTTGCAGGGGGCATTACCCAACTTACGGCAGCTCCGGCAACGCATCCTTCTTCTATAATGTCGTTGCATTCAACTCAATCGGGTGGTCGCCGCTTAAAGAGCAAAAAAACACAGCGCAAAGACATCGTGGGAGAGGTGATTTTAAAAGGTAAACGCGAGTTTTGGGGGCAACTCAATCAACATTACCATCAAGGCATGCAAGCCGGTGAAAACACCCTAAACGCGCACTGTGCACGAGTGTTAATGCGCTGTCTAATAGCGCATTCCGGCGTTTATCAGGCGCAGGGCTTTTTAGATGACTATATTGCCTTTATGATGGCCTATCCGCCACAACATCCCGATACTTACGCCGAGTCTTATCATCGTGGTTTTTTTGCCAATTTAGAAAAAGGCCTGCCACCGCAAAAATGTGCCGCCCGCACACATGATACCGCTTCAATTGGGGGGTTGGTGACACTTGCGCCCCTGGTGTTTGCCGGCCGCTTGCACGGCTTAAGTTTGCCACAAGTGCAGGAGAACTGTCAGCAACATCTGTTTTTAACCCATCCTGATAATTTTTTAGCCAAAGTGGCGGCCATTTATGTGCAATTGTTAGACGATTTATGGCAGCGCGCAAAAAACGATTCTTGTACTGAGATAATTGCTGGCGCAGGCAAGCAAAGTGGCATTGATTTACCGTCATTACTAGAGAAAGAGCACGATGATCGCAAGGTCATCGGGAAAATGTTCTCTCCTGCTTGCTACATAACCGATTCATGGCCGAGTGTTTTGTATTTAGCCTATAAATACACCCAAAACTCAAAACAAGCTCTATTGGCCAACACCAATTTAGGGGCCGACAATGTCCATCGTGGCATGGTTTTAGGGGCTATTTTAGGCCTTATAGAGGATTCCAGTGTAGAACCCTGGTTTACGCAACTAAGTGAACATAATGCCCTGAGCCAGGAAATTAATCAGTTAATTTATTCTGCGGCTTAATCTTGGCGATAATAAAACATGACATTTATCTTAAGAGTCTTCCGAGTTCCGGGGACGCCTTACTCGTCTTGATGAAAATGGGAAAATATAAGCCAATTGAGTAAGATGTCTCCCGATCTATTGAGCAGGCTAAGAGAAACCCTGAACGCTTTCCAGAAAACTTTATGTTCCAGCTTACCATCAATGAAGAACAAAACTTGAGGTCGCAAATTGCGACCTCAAAAATTTCTAAAGAAAA
>JBNJGH010000237.1:0-4154 GCA_051747585.1 Candidatus Rifleibacteriota bacterium | reverse complement strand
GGTTTCACCGCCCGGCTTTTCCTTCTTCAGCAAGCCTTCAGAAAAACACGAGTGCTTTTCTGAAGGCTTGCTGAAGAAGGAAACAATGGCTGAAAAAAAATTCTCTGTGTTCTCTGTGCGCTCTGTGGTTATTTTCTTTGTGGCTTTGAGACTTGGTGTGAGGAATTTTCTTTTCTGAAACCAACTGATAGTCGCTGACCGAGAATTGCTACGACATAGCAATCAAAATCGAAATCGAATTTATGATAGACTTCAAATAGAAAGGAAGTATGACATGAAAAAATACTTATTAGGAATTATTTTAATGGCTTTTGCCATTATCGCCTTAACCAGTGGTTGTGGCGGGCGAAGTCCTGAAAGTAAAAAGAAGGCCTGCTTTGCCAATCAACGGGTTTTACTCCCAACAGTTGAGTTGTATAACATCGATCATGAAGATACTCCAATTAAGGAATTCAAGCATTCAATGGCAATGAAGGGAGGCATTCTGGTCAGAGAGAAGTATTTACCAGGCCAAATAGAAATATTCCATGACAAATGCCTTTATATAGGAACTACCAAAGATTTAACTAAAAGCGGCCTAATTATTTGTGACTATCACGGCTCTTATGAGAACTCTTATTGATTAATAAAAAAGCCGGTTGCAGATTGCAACCGACTTTTTATTATCTATTTTATCAATCAAGCAAGTTGATCTTTTAAATAGTTCTCGATTTCGCCTTGAGTTATGAAATCTGCTTTTTCAGCTGTGCGCTTTTTGACTTCATACTGCTGCTTTTCAAGGTTTTTGCGACTCAGGGTAATTCTTACCGAGCAACCGATAAGATCGGCGTCAGCAAATTTAGCACCGGGATTCACCTTTAAACGGTCATCCCATAAAACTTCGTAACCGCTGTTTTGCAGTTGATTATAGAGTTTTTCAGCCTCAACCTGAATATTCTCGTCTTTGCCAAGAGAAAGAATGTGAATTTGATAAGGAGCCACAGCTGCCGGCCACATAATACCATTGCCGTCATTGTGGGTTTCAACTATTGTCCCCATAACGCGCCCGGGGCCAATACCATAGCTTCCCATAATTACGGGTTTGTGCTTTCCATCTTCGTCAACATATTCCAGTTTCAGAGCTCCCGAGAATTTTGTGCCAAGCTTAAAAATATTACCCACTTCGATAGCTTTTTTCTCGACGAAGTCATCTTTGGTCAGACCAAACTCGGCAACCATTTCATCGTTAAAAATTTCCCGGTTAATTGCAATCTTCTTTTCTTCATTGATGTAAATCAGGTCTTCGCCATATTCGCATAGAGTTTGAAATTCATGGCTGAATTTACTGAAAGTTCCACCTGAAGCAAAAGTTACATAGGTAATATCGCCTATCCCGAGCCGATCAAAGATTTTAACATAAGCTTTCTTTGCTTTTTCGTAATATTCATCAAGCTCCTGCTGGTCTCGGCAAAAAGAATACAGATCTTTCATGATAAATTCACGCGTTCGCAAAATCCCTGATTTGGCACGGGTTTCATTCCTGAATTTGGTTTGAAACTGATAAGGAAAAGCAGGCAAATCTTTATATGAATTGATAAATTTCTTCATCAATCTTGTCAGCGGTTCTTCATGGGTAGGCGCAAGACCAAGCTGCCCGCCGTTTTTAAGTTCAGTTTTAAACCAGACATCCATTTTATCGTCATCCCAACGATCAGTGGCCTGCCACGCCTGAGGCGTCTGCAGAGCAGTCAAAGTTATCTCCTGACCGCCGATTGCATTCATTTCTTCACGAATTATGTTTATTATCTTATCGAGAACTCTCTGCCCAAGGGGCAAAAAGCTATATAGGCCGGCGGCTTCTTTGTCTATAAAACCACTTTTAAGCAATAGTTGTGAATTTACGCTTACTTCGTCTTTTGGTAAAGTTTTTGAAGTTCTGGTAAAAAGTTCTGATTGTCTCATATTCTATTTTGGAGTTCCTTTTCATATTATTCTGTTTAAAAAGTTGCGCTGCAAGCATAACATATTTTACACTTAGCCCTGAAGTCGAAACTTAACAAACTAATAATAACCCATTTGTTTGTTGAAACCGTTTCAATACATTTAGATTGCTTCGCATGTAATGACATCCTATTGCGTTTCCTTAGCGAAGCTTGTGCTGAGCAAAATCGAAGTGTCGAAGGGATCAGAACTGATTTTTTCAACATGGTCATTTCGACTCCGCTCAATGACCGATATATAATGACGGCCTCAAATTGTCATTGCGATGAGTTCTGCGAAGCTTTATGTGAAGCAGAACGAAGAAGCAATCTTTGATATGCTAAAATTTAGTACATAACAAAAAAACAAAAAGGAATAAATTTTGAGTTCAGGCGATGAAAGAATTTTAATCACCATCATTGCAGTTTTTGTATCATTTCTAATGTTAGCTGCAGTACGCAAAGAATTTAAAGATGGCAAAACAACCAGTCGACATCAGGTTTGCCGTAGAGACACAAACCCTTTGGGATTCTGGTTTACCATCATTTTTCGTCTTGTAATTGTAATTCTTACTCTCTATGCAGTTTACGCAATGAATACAGGATAGGTTGTGAATTCAACTCACAGCTCATAGACTTCTTTTTTCCAGGTTTTGAGCTTTTCTTCGAAGGATATAGATGCGTTGGCAGGGCTGGTCGAAGGCAGAATTACCAGCTCATAATTTTTTTGAATATCCGGATTGCGGGCTAAAATATGTCGCTCAAAAGAGGTATAAGCCTTTTGCCCGTTAAAGCAGATTTTTGCAATATGCTCATATTTTTCAAGCAAAGCAGGTATATCGTTTACCTGTTCAGATGCGATTACAATATCTGAGTCGAGGCTGCTTTTTCGTTCACAGGCTTTTAATACATCCCAGAGCGCGACTTTATGCGACAATAAAAGCCTCAGCCTGTTTTTGTAAACATAATCTAATTCCTTCCCGCTAATTTTGTAGAGGAATTTCCAGAAAAGATTTTGTTTATGAGCGTAGTATTGATTTTCTGCAAGAGACTTTCTACCGGGCATCGAACCAAGAACAAGCACCCGACAGTCTCTTTTGATAACCGGAGCAAAGCTTTTTACAATAGACATTTATTTCTATTTTTTTCAGTTAAAAGCAGCGTTTTTTCTCTTTTTTGCGGCATGGGCCATCACACTTGTAGCAGATTTCATTTTTTAAATAACCGCCGTCAAAAAACTCTTTAAAGTTATTTAAAGTAGTTTCAGCGATGTTACTTAAAGCTTCTCTGGTAAAAAAGCCTTGATGTGAGGTGATTAAAACATTCGGAAAAGTCATTAACCTTGCAAGAACATCATCGGTAATCATCTCGGCTGACTTGTCTTCAAAAAAGTATTGGCTTTCCTCTTCATAGACATCCAGACCGGCGCTGCCAACTTTTCCAGCTTTCAAACCTTCAATCAGAGCCTTGGTGTCAACGAGCTTACCCCGACCGGTATTTATCAACATAACCCCGGGTTTCATACTACTGATAGCTTTTTCGTCTATGAGCTTTTCGGTTTTCTCATTAAGAGGACAATGCAAAGAAATAATATCTGAACGGCCATAAAGTTCTTCAAGTTCAACAAAGCTGATGTCTGCTTTTCTTGCATATTCTTCATCAGGAAAGGGATCATAGGCAATAACTTTCATCCCAAAACCCTTCAAAATATTAATCAAGCATTTGGCAATTTTTCCCGCGCCTATTATCCCTGCAGTTTTACCGTGCATATCGAAGCCCATGAGGCCGTTGATATTGAAGTTGTTGTCTCGAATACGATAATAAGCTTTGTGGGTTTTACGATTGAGTGTCATCATTAGAGCTGCAGAATGCTCGGCAACCGCATAAGGCGAATAAGCCGGAACTCTGACAACATTTATTTTTTTGTAAGCTGCTTTAAAATCAACATTATTGTAGCCTGCACAGCGCAAGCCAATTATCTCTACTCCCCGTTCAACCAGGGTATCAATCACTTTACTGTCTACGGTGTCGTTAACGAAAACACAGACACCGTCGTAGTTTTCACCTAACCTGGCCGTCTGCCGATTAAGCTTGGCTTCAAAATAAGTTATATCAAAATCAAAGTCTTCATTCTGATCGTTAAAAAACTCTTTGTCATAAGGTCGGGCATCGAAAAAGGCAATTTTTCTGTTCATG
>JBNJGH010000236.1:0-4170 GCA_051747585.1 Candidatus Rifleibacteriota bacterium | reverse complement strand
ATTAAACATTAAATTTTAGAATATTAAAGATTGCTTCTTCGCGATGCTCATCGCAATGACAATTGGGGGCTGTCATTGCGAGCGAAGCGAAGCAATCTAAATGTCTTGAAACGTTTATTATGAACAAATGGACAATTACTGAGTATTAACTATTTTGTTTTATTGTAGTTATAAGCTATTATTAATAATCAGAAATTTCTTGTGAGGAGTTAAAGATGTTCTTGGATACCCTGAAAATAAAGCCTGCCGAAAAATATTTGCAAAAAGATGCCATTATTTTTGATAATGGCAATAATAAAAGTGAAAAGCTGACTTTTAAAGAGCTTAAAGACAATATTGAACTAGTTTCTGAAACTTTGTTGAAAGCGGGCGTTAAAAAAGGTAACAGGGTAATACTGTTAAGCGAAAATCATTCGCGCTGGTTGCCTATCTTTCTGGGTATAACCGGTGCCGGCGCTGTTGCAGTGCCTGTTGACGGCAATCTGGCAATTGAAAGATTTCATGACATAGTTAAGGACTGCCAACCGGCAGCTATTTTTGTTTCAAGAAAGTTTGAAGCCCGCCTCGAAGAATTTATGCTCAGCGAATGCGATGTAATCGAAACTCTTCATCTGCATTTTGATTTAATTCTTTTTAATCGCAAAGATAATAACAATGAAAAGCTTTCGGTTGATCTAAAACCGGAAGACACTGCGGCAATTATTTATACTTCCGGAACCACCGGCAGGCCAAAAGGAATAATGCTCAGTCATCATGCCTTTAAAGAGTCTATAGATCTGGGAACCAGGCTTTCAAAATTTTCTTCAACTGACAGTATGCTGGCTTTGCTTCCTTTTACTCACGTGTTTGCTCTGGTAGACTCCGGGCTGGTTCAATTAAACGTATATTCGACAATTGTAATCTGTAACAGCTTTAATCCTGCCGAAATTTTGCAGGTCCTGTCTAAATACAAATTGAATCACATTCTTGCAGTTCCCCGCCTTGCTGAGCTTTTTGCAATGGGATTGATGCACGCTCCCGATTTAAAGCTTCCCGGTCTTAAAATGATAATCGGGGGAGCTTCGCCAAGACCTGAAATAATGAAACTGATGATGTCGCGTGAAATAAAAGTCCTGCAGGGATATGGAATGACTGAAACTGCGGCGGGTGTTTTAATGTGCCAGGATGGTCCACTTGAATCTGTTGGGAAACCAGTGCCGGAAGTTAAGGTTAAAATTAATCAACCCGTGGGTGGCATTGGAGAGCTCTGGATTTCTACCCCGACAATATTTTCCGGTGTTTTTCAACGTCCTGATCTTAATTCCGAAATGTTTGAAGGTGAGTATTTTAAGACAGGAGACCTGGCCAGTATAGATGAAGATGGCTATGTTTACATCAGGGGGCGCGCAAAAGAGGTTATTATATCCTCTTCGGGTTTGAATGTGTATCCTGACGAGCTTGAAAAGCGACTGGGCACTCTTCCTTATGCAGAGGAATTTTCGATTTTTGGCTATGTTTCAGAGGGCCTGGAGGTTCCGGCAATCGCTTTGCTGAAAAGAAATGAATATTTTAAAGATAACAGTGTTGGTAAAGTTCAGGAATTTGTTGAGGAAGACCTGAGAAAACGCACTGCAGAATGGCCCGAAGCCGAAAGATTAAGAAAAGTTTTTCTGTGTGACAGTCCATTGCCCAGATCGGCAAGCGCAAAAATTAAACGTTTTGAAGTGTCGGCAATGTTTAATCCAACCAATAATAAGACTAAAGTAAAAAACAAAAAAGCAGATCGCAGTAAAGAAAATGATGAAGAGCTTTTTGATCTCTTCAGAGGCGAAGTTGCCGAATATTTAAATGCCGATATCGAGCAGGTCAAGCTCGACACCAGGCTGGATTCATTTTTACAGCTGGATTCCCTGGGAATAGTTGCTCTGCTGGCAAATCTCGAGAAAAAATTTGAAGTTTCCTTTGTTGAGCTTATGGGAACCCCGGTTGAAACTTTTTCTGAGCTTTTTGACTATCTGCTCGAGAAAACAAACGTCGAAAAGCTTCTTGATGAAAAGGAAAAGATTCAAGAGTCAGATCAAGTTACTATGCCTGCGATGCTTGATCTTTCACCCCAGGCTATAGCTAAGCGACATGAGTTTATTGGCAAAAAAATCAAGCAATCAGAATTTGAAATGCCGGTTCCTGATAAGCCTGAAAGCTATTCTGGAAATATCGAGGGCCTGGTTGGAATAACCCAATTGCCAACCGGTGTCTGCGGGCCGCTTAAAATTAACGGCGACCATGCCAAAGGAGATTTCTATATTCCCCTGGCTACTACTGAAGGGGCGTTGGTTGCTTCGGTAGCTCGTGGTTGCCAGATTATAACTCGTTCGGGTGGTGCCGAAGTTACTCTGGTCGATGACAGCATCGTCAGAACACCCATATTTGTCTTAAATAGCTTGAAAGACCAAAGCCATTTTGCAGAGTGGGTTGATAATAATATTGCCGAGTTGAAATCTTCAGCAGAGAGCACCACCAGCCATGGCAAGCTGCTTAAGATCGATAAGTTTCAAATTGGAACAAAGCTTGTTTTACGCTTTGTCTACTTTACCGGAGATGCTTCCGGGCAAAATATGACTACAATTGCGACCAGAAAAGCCTTAGATTATATTCTCGAAAATTACGACGGCAAGATTCAAGACTGGTTTCTCGAATCAAATCTTTCGGGCGATAAAAAAATCAATGCTATTAACTTTACAGGTAATCGCGGTAAAAAGGTCGTTGCTGTCTGCCGCATTCCGGCTAAACTGGTTAAAAAGCATCTTCATACCAGCCCCGAACGAATGTGCAGACTTGGTGAGCTTTCGATGATTACTTCTCTGCAGGCCCATTCATTTGGTATTCAGGGCCACTATGCAAATATCATGGCCGCGGTATACATAGCAACAGGACAGGATCCCGCCTGCGTAGCCGAATCTGCGGTGGGAATTACCCATTTAGAAATGGTGGGCGACAAACTTGAAGTAAGCGTTACTTTACCGGGAATAATGGTCGGCACAGTCGGCGGTGGCACAAGATTTGAAACCCAGAAGCGCTGTCTGCAGCTGATGGAATGCGCAGGTGCAGGTAAAGCAAAAAAAATGGCAGAAATTCTGGCTTGTGCAGTGCTTGCCGGAGAAATTTCAATCACCGGTGCAATGGCTGCCGATGAGTTTACCCGTGCACATGCAAGATATGGCCGCAAAGGTGGTTTGAAAGCAGGAGGGAAATAGATGCGAATTGTTTATGTAACATCAGACGTGACCTATGTTCGCGACAATTACCTGTCACTGCTTGATAAGGTAACCGAGCGCGATAGCTTACCCGCAAATTCAGAAGTTGCGGCTGTTATTTTGCTGAAAATTCCATTAAAACTATTATTTAAGCATATTGTTGGTTTGCAACTTATAGGAGCACCCGGCGTAAGCCTGGCTCTTTTAAGAAATCTGCTTAAAGCCCATATCAATGATCCAAGAGTTAAATTGCTCGAAGAAAAAGGCTTGGAAATTTTCCGCTGTAAGAGTGTCAATAAGCCTGAAGCTCTTGATTTTCTTGCCCAAAAGCAACCCGATCTAATTGTAAATATGCGCACCAGAAACATTTATAAAAATAAGGTGCTCGAGCTTCCAACTATCGGCTGTATTAATATTCATCATGGTCTTTTACCCGAGAACAGGGGGACAATGTGCGACCTCTGGGCCTGGATAGAAAACAGACCAGTAGGTTTCTCGGTTCACTGGATGAATGAAAAAATCGACGATGGCGATATTTTAGCCCGGTGCCCGATTGATACCAGCGGTTGTAAATCTTATATCGAAATTCCCTGGCGTTCAAGCCAGCGCGAGGCCCAATGCCTGCTTGAATGCATTGAGCGCATAAACCGCGAAGGCCGCTTTGTCGGTATTCCCAACCGAACCGACAAAATCAATTATACCAGAACTCCTACCCCTGAAGTAATCAAACGAGTTCGCCGCAGCGGCAAAGGCCTCTAATAACAAATCTCAGTCATTGTCTATCGGTTCGATTCAGAAAAATATAAGCTTCACACCAAGCCGCAAAAAAATTATAATCGTGCTCGTAATCCTTCTCATCGCATATTGGTGGTTGAGCGCAGTCGAAACCACCAATATGCGATGAGAAGGATTACGAGCACGATTATAATTTTTTTGC
>JBNJGH010000235.1:0-4184 GCA_051747585.1 Candidatus Rifleibacteriota bacterium | reverse complement strand
GCAGGAAGGCAGTCCCGCGTCGATCAAATGTGCTATTGATGTAATCAACAAAGCTGAAAAATCAGAGAACCGATATTCGCTTTGCTTTGTTGCCCTCAAAATTTACAGTAATCACAAGACAACAGGCTCAAATAAAACTAATCTGTTCAAATTTTTTTCGCACTCAGGTTACGGATCTATTGGTGTGTGGTTCGGATTTCTGGTAGGCAGCCTTATGGGAAGCAAGCCGGCGAATGATCATTTTACAATGCTGCATAATGCCGCTTACGCCTCTGCGAGCCATGGCTTTACCTGGCTGGCGAATGAATGTCATGAACTTCAAAAATTTAACGGCGGCGACGAAGAGGCACAACTTGTGCTATACCTTAAAAATGCAGGAAGAAAACTTCCGCCGCCGCTGGTTAAAAGAATATGCATCAAAGAAGAGTGGGAAACGCTGCTTGATGCAGTAGAAACAGCGATAGTCACCAAAGCCGACGTTAATGACTCAGACAAACGTCTGGTCTGGGTCGTTGCAAAATTTTACGATGACTGGCACCTTCATGCTCTTGAGCAGAAAAAATTGAAATCTGGCGCATGGTCAAAGGGCAAACAAGTTTTAAATCATAACCGAAATTACGACACAGAAGCTTTTCCGGAATATTATTCAGAAACTGACATAAGGGTGATGAAAATTTTCGAAAACCTTTATTTTGATTACGAATCGCAGTTCGATCGGGCGCTATATATGCTTGCCGGGCAGCCCAACGTTTATTTCAATAATACAAACCAGCAGATCGAAATTGTCTGTGCCGAGCCTGAGCTGATTTTAAAAACTGAAGGCGGCAAATTAAAGATAGAATGGTTTCCAAAACCCATGTTCGAGGAGTATCTCGCACAGATAAAGCCCCCGGACCAGGCAATAGTTTACAGGTTTCCGCAAGCTCATCTTGAGCTTACCGAGATGTTAAAGCAGGGCACCACATTTCCGCTGAACGCCTCAGACAGGTTACATCAGGTTTTATCGCGGCTCGAAAGCAAAATCAAGGTTCGCTCTGACTTTAGACGTAAAAGCGGTGAGCCCGGCTTTAAAACCAAGAAGCCCAAATACCAGATTCACGTCAGGCTTGCCCCGGTTGAGCATGGCCTGGGTGCGTCGGTGCGCCTGTCGCTTTTTCCCGGTTCGGCTGGAGTGTTCATCCCTGGAAGCGGTTTACAGGATGCCATAGTTGACTGTGAAGGCGAAAAATTACATGTTAAGCGTCAACTCGATACTGAGCAGGCGCTTGCCAAAGAGCTTCTTGAAAAATGCCCGTCAATGCAGGGAATCGATTCATCAAGCTTCCATGCCGATTTCCCTGATCCTGCGGCGGCATACCAACTTCTTTTCGAGCTGCAGCATGTCGAAGACCTGGTATTAGAGTGGCCCGAAAATTACAAGCCGAAAAAAATCAGGACTGCTGACTTTAATGACTTCAAGTTTAAAATCTCGAGCGGCCAGGACTGGTTTTCGGTTGATGGCGAGCTTGATATTGATGAAGAGCTGGTGTTAGGTCTGCAACAACTGCTGCGCCAGTATGATGGCAAAAGTCGCTTTGTAGCTATCGATCAGACAAGAATTCTTGCCATTTCTGATGACTTCAGACGGCGAATCAGCGATCTGGCGTCTTATACGGCCCAGACCACAAGCGGCCGCAGATTCGCGCGAGCGGTGATTCCGGCAATTGATGCTCTGATTTCAGACTCAAAGGCCTTGAGGGCCGACAAAGAGTGGCAGCGGTCAATTGAAAGTATCAACAGCGTCTCACAATTGAGTTTTGCGGTTCCGGCGACATTTACGGCTGAACTGAGAGAATATCAGCGCGAGGGCTTTGTCTGGCTGAGCCGCCTGGCGGCAATGGGTATGGGTGCATGCCTTGCCGATGACATGGGCCTGGGAAAAACGGTTCAGGCTTTGGCGCTGATTCTAAGCAAAGCCGCTCAAGGCCCGACTCTAATCGTCGCGCCCACCTCTGTCTGCGCCAACTGGGTTCAAGAGGCCCGGAAATTTGCTGCAACGCTCAACCCCATTCTGTTGTCGTTTGCGCCTGATCGTGCCGCGGTTATCAAAAAGGCAAAACCTTACGATCTGTTGATATGCAGTTATGGAATCATGGGAAACGAAATTGATAGACTCGAAAAGCTATGCTGGCAAACGGTTGTGCTCGATGAAGCGCAATCCATAAAAAACACTCACACCAGCAGGTCGCAGGCAGCCATGAGGCTTAAGGGAAAATTCAAGATGATCATGACCGGAACCCCGGTTGAAAATCATCTTGGCGAGCTATGGAACCTGTTTAATTTTATTAACCCTGGGCTGCTCGGCGATCTCGAAACCTTTAACTGCAATTTCGCCGTCCCCATTCAGCAGCACGACGACCGGCAGGCTCAGGGTCGACTGAAAAGGCTGGTGCAGCCCTTTGTTTTGCGGCGCACTAAAAGTCAGGTGCTGCTTGATCTTCCGGTGAAAACCGAAATTACGTTGCACGTAGATCTGAGTGAAGATGAACGTGCTCTGTATGAAAGTATCAGGCGTGAGTCAATCGAAAAAATAAGTAATTGCAAAAAAACTGCGAGGCCAATGCAGATTCTTGCTGAAATCACCCGGCTCAGGCGTATGTGCTGCAACCCTTCGCTGGTTGCGCCAGAACTGGGCATTTCCGGTTCAAAACTTGAGCTGCTTGGGCAGATAATTGATGAGCTTGCCGAAAACAATCACAAAGCTCTGGTTTTCAGCCAGTTTGTCGATCAGCTTGCGCTTGTCAGGAAAATGATCGAGGCTAAGGGGCTTGGTTATCAATACCTCGATGGTTCGACTCCGGCTAAAAAAAGAAGCGAGGCGGTAGCTGCCTTTCAGAATGGCGATGACAGATTATTTCTCATAAGTCTCAAGGCCGGCGGACTGGGGTTAAATCTTACCGCAGCAGATTATGTGATTCATCTTGACCCGTGGTGGAACCCGGCGGTAGAAGACCAGGCTTCTGACCGCGCCCATCGTATCGGCCAGATCAGACCGGTAACGGTCTACCGACTTATTACTACCGCAACCATTGAAGAAAGAATCGTGACCCTGCACGAAAAAAAACGGGAAATCGCCGACAGTCTGCTATCCGGATCAGATATGTCCGCAAGAATCTCAGCCGAAGACCTCCTGACCCTTATTAATTCGGGGTCGGACCAGGAAGAAGTCTGTGATAAAGGGCGTTTCGGGCTAAAAAGTGCTGTTTTTTAGCCTTAGAGGGTCGATTTTAGCCCTGAAAATTGGCTTTTAAGAGAATTGAATTAACTTGGCGGGCCTGGCGCCTTGGCGAGAGAATAATTAATCTCGCGAAGATCGCAAAAGGAAAAGAGTAATCTCGCCAAGGGCGCTAAGAAAAGTCGGGAAAGATAAAAGGAAGAAAAAATCAGGAATCGAGAAGGGATTCCGATGGCGATAGCGAACCCCGAAAAAAAGAGAGCATCACGCGGAGGCGCGAAGGGAAGATAAAGAAAAAAAATGAGAATTTTTTGCTGAAAGCGAGTAGCACCATCTTTAGCTTTTTAATACAGGGCTTGAGTTGGTTTTGCAAAAAAAAATATGCCAGCGTATAATAAAAAGAATGAATCGGACTTTTAAAAGAATCCTCGAGCTAATAAATCTGCGAGAAGTTCTTGTATCTGTTCATGGTTATGAAGAATTGGAAAATGATGATCTGACAGCCACAGAACTTATTGCGGGAGCACGCAATGGCCAGGTTATAGAAGATTATCCCGATTTTCATAAAGGGCCTGCAATTCTCGTGCTGCAAAAGGACCACAAAAATTCACCGGTTCATGTTGTCTGGGGTATTCCTAAATGCAAAAATCGACCAGCAGTTCTTGTTACAGCTTATCGTCCAAGTTTGAAGCTCTGGGCAAAGGATTTCAGGCGGAGATTATAATATGAAAAAATTACAAGAAAAATTTGTTCACGTTGGAAATTATGTTGCCAGATTAGAGGTAGAGTTTATTTATCCTGAAGATTCCTGGTCTCCATGTCTTACAATCGAAGATGCTGAAAAATTAGATGCTGTGAGGGACGCTTTGAAGAAAGAAGACCTTGCGGCTGCAGGAAAACTGGCAAATATTTTTAAGCTTACTCCTGTTACTAAAGCTGCCTGAATTTTTTATCAGGTAGGGTTTCTCGC
>JBNJGH010000234.1:0-4185 GCA_051747585.1 Candidatus Rifleibacteriota bacterium | reverse complement strand
GGAGCAGCAGCTCAGTTTGGTATTTTTGCAACCCTGATCGGCGCATTGATGCTATCGGAATACACACCAATTGCCTTCAGCATCAAAGACGCAGCCTCGATTGCTATTATTGGCGGTGCAGATGGCCCGACAGCCATTTTTCTGGCTTCGAACCTTTCTCCACAGTTGTTGGGTGCGATTGCAGTTGCCGCATATTCTTACATGGCACTGGTACCCATTATTCAACCCCCGTTAATGAAGTTGTTCACCTCAGAAAAAGAGCGCAAAATTGAAATGACCCAGCTGCGAGAAGTTTCTCAGCGCGAAAAAATTATTTTCCCATTAATGGTTTTTATTCTTTGTGTCCTGATGATTCCGCTTGCTACGCCTCTTATCGGGGCTTTGATGTTTGGTAATCTTCTTAAAGAATCTATGGTTACTGACCGCTTGAGCAAAACAGCACAAAATGAACTGATCAATTTAATTACTATTTTTCTCGGACTGGCCGTAGGTTCGAAACTCTCTGCTGACATTTTTTTGCGTATCGAAACCTTTGGAATATTGATTCTGGGCCTGGTGGCCTTCTCTATTGGCACAATATCCGGGCTGCTGCTGGCCAAAGGTATGAATTTGTTTTTAAAAAATCCGATCAACCCTCTTATCGGTTCTGCAGGGGTTTCAGCCGTGCCAATGGCTGCTCGAACAGCAAGTAAAGTAGCTTCTGAAAGCAATTCAAAAAACTACCTCCTTATGCACGCCATGGGCCCAAATGTGGCAGGAGTTCTTGGCTCGGCAATTGCCGCCGGGGTATTACTTGAACTGGTGAAATAACATAAAATAGTTTAGAATAAGCAAAATTATTTTAGAGGAATTAATTTTGTTTATGATTAGATCTATTAAAAAAAATGCCTTAAAAAAAGCTTCACTGTTTTTTATACTTTTTGCTTTGCTTGTATGCGGCTGCGGAAATCAAAATGAAGTAGTAATATATACTTCGGTTGATCAACCATTTGCTGAACCGGTTCTGCAGGAATTTAGTCAAAAAACCGGAATTAAAGTCAGACCGGTATTTGATACCGAAGCAGCCAAAACTGTCGGTCTGGTCAACAGAATCAGAGCAGAAGACAAAGCAGTTAAGGCCGACATATTCTGGAGCTCTGAATTCGCACACAGTATGCAGCTGGCCCAGGAAGGCTATTTTGCCTCTTACGTCCCAGCCTCTGCTACAGATATTCCCGCAAAATTCAGATGCCCCGACAACCTGTGGACAGCCTTTGGCCTTAGAGCAAGGGTATTTTTAGTTCATAAAGAAAAGTTAGCGCCCGCATCTTATCCCTCTTCGATAAATGATCTTCTTGATCCTGCCTGGGAACCTGAACAAATCACTGTTGCAGTACCTCTTTTTGGAACTACCAACACTCATGCAGCAGCTATATGGACAATCGACGGGCAGAAAGCTATGATGGACTTCTTTGAAACCCTGAAAGAAAACAAAGCAGCCTACGTCGACGGAAACGCCTCGACCCGCGACAGAGTTGTAAACGGCAGCAGTCTTGTAGGACTGACAGATACTGACGATGCCCTGGTAGCAATAAAAAAAGGTGCCCCGGTAAAGATGGTTTTTCCTGATCAGGGCGAAAATCAGCCCGGAACCTTGGTAATTCCTAATACGGTTTCTATGCTTAAAAATTGTCCAAATCCGGAAAACGCTAAAAAATTCATTGATTTCATCACCAGTGCAAAAGGAGAAAAAATTCTCATCGATAAGAGTGAGGGCTTTTTCTCGGTGCGAAAAAATAATGAAACACAACCAGACTGGATACCGGCAAGCGGAATAAAATCACTGGAAATATCTTTTGAAGAAGTTTCACGAGCGGTCGGCTCTGCCAGTAAAGTGCTCAAAGAATATTTCCTCTAACGATGTCTTTTTTTTCCGGCCTGAGAACCGACAACTTCAGCCCCCAGGCGGGGTACAGAACCCTATATCTGTCGTTGGCAGGCCTCATCTTTATTCTTGTTACTTATTTGCCATTTATTGTGCCCTTTGTTAGCGGCAAAGAAATAGACCCAGGCAGCCTGGCATTTTCTGAAAGCAATTTAACTTTATTAGGTTTTTCTATTAAAATTTCATTTTTCTCTGCCTTTTTTGCGCTTCTAGCAGGTATACCAACCGGAATATGTCTCTGGGACAGATCTTTATGGATATACAAACTTAAGCCTTTATTAATATTTTTATTTCTGCTGCCACCATACATGTACACTCAGGGATGGGTCGCACTTACTGCTAACCCACCTCCCGGCATGTCATTTTTATCTGCTCCATCTGGTGAAATCTGGCTCGTTTTTCTCCTGGGCACGGCCTTTGCTCCGTTATCTGCCCTTATAATTTCAGCCGCTCCTCTGCTTTTACCCGTCGATGCAATTGAGTCAGCATATCTAAGTTTCCACCCGGATAAAGTTCTTGGCAGAATAATTTTTCCTATGCTTAAAAACCTTATTCTGGCTGTTTTATTGATTACAATTGTTCTTATTTTATT
Source organism: Candidatus Rifleibacteriota bacterium (assembly GCA_051747585.1). Lineage (GTDB taxonomy): Bacteria > Muiribacteriota > Ozemobacteria > Ozemobacterales > Ozemobacteraceae > DYKG01. The sequence continues at coordinate 1,669 of JBNJGH010000234.1, read as the reverse complement.
AGATGGAACAATGGGAATGAGTTTGCAGATTCCCCTTTATTCAACTGAGATTACCGCCCGTTTTTTCAGCGGCGAAACTGTTACCAACCTTATATTTGGCACCTGGCCACTTTTACTGGTCGCAGCTATATTGTCTTTTATCGCAATTTATCTGGGAAGCAGCTACAGCTTTAGTAAGACAAAATCTTTAACAGCAATAAGTAATTGTTTTAAAATAAACAAGCTATCCGGACCATTGCGGTATCTTTTCAATTTTGCTTCCGTTATAACCTTGCTTATATGCCTGTTACCCGTTGGCGGCCTGATTCGTCAGGCACTGAGCAATTCTTCTTCAGGGCTTTCATTGGCTACTGACGGCAACGCAGTCCTGTGGTCTATTTTTATTGCCGCTATTACAGCAATAATTACCACATTTATCACAATGCCCCTCGGAGCAAGATTCGCTGCTCATAATAATGCAAAAATCGTTTTACCTTTTTTTGTTCCGCTGCTTATTCCCGCCAGTATGATCGGGATTGCCTGGGCTGCTTCGATGGCGAGACTAAGCCAGTCTCTAACATTTCTACCCGATTCAACTGCCATTATTGCTGCCCACACGGCTAGCGCCCTGCCCTTTGCATTTATAATATCGATTCTTGCCTGGAAAACCAGTTCAAACAAATTGTTGCGGGAATCAACTTTTTTTCTGCCCGGGCACTTTGCCTTGAAATTACGTTTTGAACTGCCTTTTATTCTTTTAAACTTTGTAATTGCCATGCTCATTTCATTACGAGAACTCGAAGCTTCTGTATTAACGATTCCACCCGGAGGACAAACACTGCCCTTAAGAGTCTTTAACCTTATGCATTACGGCGCGGGTGTCGACGTCTGCCGGCTAAGCCTGGGGCTTGCGTCAGCCATAGCTTTAGCTACAATGATAATAATCAAGAGGTGGCCTGAATGATAGTGATTAACGACCTGAGCTTTTCCAGAGGAAAAACAAATATTTTAAACCAAATCAACTATAGATTTGAGTATAACAGCATCAATCTTATTTATGGGCCTTCAGGCTGTGGCAAGACTACTTTACTGCGACTCATAGCGGGGCTTGAGACACCTGAAAGCGGAAAAATAACCTTTGAAGACCAGATTTTTAGTAATGACGATTTTGTCCTGGTGCCCTGGAAAAGAAACCTCAACATGCTTTTTCAGCACGACACCCTTTGGCCTCACATGACCATTGAAAAGCAAATAAAAGAAGCTGCCTGCAATAATTATGATGAATCGTTTGTTAATAAAATTGGTGAACAGTTGAGAATCAAACAATTGCTTAACAGATATCCGACAGGCCTTTCTGGCGGAGAAGCACGGCGGTGTCAGCTTGCTCGGGTTCTGGCAACAAAACCAAAAATTTTACTGCTCGATGAGCCATTAGCCTCACTAGATGCAGACACTGCCCAAACCACAGCAAAAATGCTTAAAAATATACTTTCTAACCTTGATTGCATCAGCATAATCGTAAGTCACTACACAAAACAACTCGATTTTACCGACTGGAATATAATCGATTTCAAAGATTTCACCCATTAAACGCTCAACCACCAAATAAACGCTCAACCACCGGTTTTATTGGCGGCTCTTTTTACCAGCCAGGCGGCGCCCAGAACGGCCAGAACCGGAATAATCAACT
>JBNJGH010000233.1:0-4194 GCA_051747585.1 Candidatus Rifleibacteriota bacterium | reverse complement strand
CTGATTATGAAAACTGGTGCGAAAAAGAATATGAAAAGGGTTTTTTTAATAATGATTGATCTAAACAGTAAATCAAAAATATCAGACAGAATAAATTATTATTTAGATTCTGCTCTTGAACTTGAACAGCAATTTCAGCCAGAGCGTTCTTATTTTGGAGGCTCCAGAGTTGGTGTTGAGTGTGAAAGGGCGCTGCAGTATGAGTTTCTTAAAACTCCGGTTGATCATGGGAAACACTTCCCGGCAAGAGTTTTAAGAATATTTGAACGCGGGCATTGGGTTGAATCAGCCATGATAAAATGGATGCGGAATGCCGGTTTTGGACTGATAAAAGGGACAAAGGACGGCGGGCAGTTCGGATTTAAAACAAAAATTTTAGATCAGGATGTGGCAGGTCATAATGATGGAATAATTGTTTCCGGCCCTTATGAATTTAGCCCATGGCCGCGGCTTTGGGAATGTAAAGGAATCCAGGAAAAAGACTGGAAAGAACTGCAAAAAAAAGGCCTTAAATCTAAATATCCCGTCTATTACGGACAGGTTCAGTTTTATATGAAATATTTTAATCTGACAGATAATCCTGCATGGTTTTCAGCAATCAATATGAATCGTATGGACATATATTGGGAGGTAATTAATTTTGATGAAAACTTTACTTATTTATTAGATGAAAAAGTAAAAAGAATAATTAACTCATCTTTAAATGGTGAGATGCTCCCGCGAATATCTCAGGACGAAACTTTTTATAAATGCAGATGGTGTAACTGGCATAAAAGATGTTGGGATAAAATATGATTGATCTGAACGACGCTCCCGTTCAAAGGCCAGAAAAAAAAGAGGTTGAGCACTATCTTGACGCTGTTTCAGAATTTCAGGGAATACTGACTCAGCACGGCCTTTTCCCGGATGAGATTATTACTGACAACAAGATTCACAGATTCGATGTTGATAAAAAGGGAGATATGGCGGGCTGGTATACCATTTATGAGCCTGAGCCAAATGTTCTTTTTTGTTATTTTGGAAACTGGAAAGAAGTTGGTATTTCCCATGAGTGGAGTTCAATTTCAAAGCTGCAGTTAACAAGCGAACAATTAAAAGAATTTAAAGACAAGAAAAAACAGGCTGATAAAGAGCGTAAAGAATTAAAAGAAAAGCTTGCCATTGAAAAGAAAAGCTTGGCTCAGTATATATGGAAAAAAAGTAAAGAAAAAATAATCCATGAAGATGATCATCCATATTTAAAAGAAAAAAAGGTTTCTTCTTATCATCTTAGACTTTCAAGAAAAGGGGATATCATTATTCCCCTTATGGATGAGCATGGAGAAATATGGTCTTTGCAATTTATTAAGCCTGAAAACCCGCCGCCAGAAAGTAAGGACAAAAGAAAAAAATATTTAAAAGATGCTAAAAAAGAAGGATGTTTTTTTGAAATAACCGGAAATAAAGATATTTATATTTGTGAAGGATATTCAACCGGGAAATCAATCCATGATGCAACCGGCGGGACAGTCATTTGTGCTATGGACGCCCCAAATCTTAAACTTGTTTCAAAAAAAATAAAAGAAAAATATCCGTCTAAAAAAATAACTATCTGCGCGGACAATGATCAGTTTAAGCCACCAAACACAGGTATTTTAGTTGGTAAGGAATCAGCAAAGGCAATTGATGCCCATTTTACTTTTCCTGTTTTTAAAGATAACTCAACAAAACCAACAGATTTTAATGATCTGGCAAATCAAGAGGGTTTGGCAGCTGTTCAGCTTCAAATATCCCAGGGTGGAGGCCGTCAATCTTTGCCGCCTTTGGCTTCTGAAGCAACCTCAGTTAAAAACAGAGTTTTTGAAAAGCCCCCGCCAATGGAATTTATTTTTTATTTTGATGGCGTGGGGTTGCTCCCGAAAGGTATTGTCGGAACAGTTACTGCAACAGGTGGCACAGGTAAAACCGTCTTTTTAATGCAGCTTGCAGACGCTGCGGCTGGTGTGGGTTCTGTTGGCCCGCTTCATGTATTAAGGCCGATAAAAACCTTATGTCTTTTTGGCGAGGATTCCCAGGAGGAGATTGACCGCAGGCAGTGGAATATTTGTAAAGGTCAATTTCCTGATCAATTACATACTGCCAGTGTTTACGGAGAGGTTGGCCCATTAATGAAACTTGATGGTAATACTCCGGTTAGGGGTGATGGTTTTTACTGGTTGGAGGAAACAATAAAACTTCATAAGGGTTTGGAGCTTCTTGTTTTAGATCCAAAGTCAAGGTTCTATGGTCTTGATGAAAATAGCGCTGACCATGCCACACAGTGGATTCAATGTCTTGAATATCTTGCCAAAGAATATAATTTAACAATTCTATTCACGCATCACTCAAACAAAAATCTTGCCGGTAGTGTTAGCCAGAATATGTCCAGGGGTTCATCTGCCTTGGTTGATGGCTGCCGTTTTCAAGCCGGTCTTGCTCAAATGTCGTATGAACAAGCAGAAAAAATGGGGGTTAATCCTCGTGATTATATCTTTTTTGATGTTCCAAAAAGTAATTATTCAGCGGGTGCTCCAAGAAACACTTTTTTTAAAAGAGGTGAAAATGGAATTTTTGAATTTGAAGATCTTGAAAATAAACATGTTGAAGCTATGGCAGAGGAATTATGGAATATTTTAAATAATACTTCTGCAAGTTTTTCTTTAAGGGAACTTGAAAAAGATAGTTCTGCAAATGAAATAAGAAAAGATTTAAAACAAATTTTTCCAGAATTTAAAAGAACAGATATTGCTCCGGTTGTAAGAAAATTAATTTCACTTGATATGCTTGAAGAAGTTGAGGTTCAAGTGGGCGGAAATAAGATTAAAAAGCAATTAAAGATTAAAAAATAAGGAAAAAATAAACAATGTTTACTTTTTTATATGCCAAAAATAAAAAGCCCGTTTTAAAGGGTTCTCTGTCCGGACACGTTCGGACAAAATGTTGTGTCCGGACAGAAGATGTAATAAAAACAGATAATTATAAACTGACAGAATGTCAGTATAATTTTTTAGAAAGAAACCAGAATGTATAAGTATTTGAAGATATTGAAAGTTTTGTCCGGACAGAGGGTATTTTTTAGGGTATTTTTTAAAAAATCATATAAGTTATTGAAATTATTACAAATACCATTGGACAAAACAAAGCCTGAAGGGTTGCTTATATATATAATATATCCCCCTTTAGGGGGGATATTATTATAATAAGCATTCAGGCATCGGCGCTGTCCAGTCAAAGTCAGGGTCAAGGTCAAGGTCAAAAAAAAGGGAAAGAGGGAAAATGAAAAACAACACAAACTGTCTTTACGAATCACAAGAGCAAGAACTGATTTTCAAGTGGATCCGCTCAAATCAAATAAAATTTCCAAAACTGCAATTGGCCTATTCAACACTTAACGGCGTAAGGCTTAGGCCAAAGCTCAGGGCGGATATGAAGAAACAAGGGCTTAAAGCAGGAGTTCCTGATATTGTTTTGCCTGCTGGGAATAAATATTTTTCCGGGTTGTATATCGAACTAAAAAGAAAAAAAGGAGGTAAAGTTTCAAAAGAGCAAAAAGAATATTTGGAAAAATTAAGGGAAGAAGGTTTTCAAGCTTTGGTTTGCCGTGGGCATGTTGAAGCGATTGAAGCCGTTAAAAATTATCTCATAGGGGCATAAATATGGATTTAAACGAATACCAAAAAGCAACAGCAAAAACATTAAAGCCTGAATGTAATAACAAAGAATATTTAACCTTGGGATTAAACGGCGAGGCCGGCGAGGTTGCAGATAAAATAAAAAAAATTATAAGGGGAGATGGTCTTCTTGATACTGGGCTTCTTTACGAGATAGGGGACGTTCTTTGGTATGTTGCCAGGCTTTCAGCTTTATTTCGTGTTGATTTAGATTATATCGCAACGCTTAATTTGGAAAAATTGGAACAAAGATTATCCCAGGGGACAATTTCTGGGTCAGGGGATAAAAGATAATGTGCCTTAAATCGTCCCTGTTTGACGTTTATTTTAAGACTTTTGGTTGTTTGTGGTATGTGAGTATGGGTAGTTTAAAAAAGTCTTTAAAAAAAGGCGTATATGCAACTTATTGCAAAGAGCGTGCCAATATGATAAGACCTATACAAAACTTTATCAAGGGAAGGAATTGCCATGGCTAGTGTAAATATAAATATATACCCAGATCAAA
>JBNJGH010000232.1:0-4200 GCA_051747585.1 Candidatus Rifleibacteriota bacterium | reverse complement strand
ACTTCAAGAGCTCCGCCGGGTAAAAAATCATTTTGGACATCTATCAGAATCAAAGCCTTCATAATGCCTCCTTTTTGTAGTCTTGAATCAACTGGTTTCTTAATGCATGTAAAGCCCCGGAAAGACCTACTTTATAAACATGTGGATTTTCAAATCGTTTGTATTCATCCGGCAGATTTTGTAGCTGTTTATGGGTGAATTCGGCTATTTCTGCAGGAGATCTTTCAGGAGTAATGCGCTTACCGGATTCCATAACCCGGGTCAGTAAGGGCTGCTTGTGATAATTATCAATGTTGAGCGATTTCACAGAGTCAAACGGATCGTACATTTTTGCTATGGCATCCTCACCCTGCTTAGCAACTACATCAGCACCGATCCATTCTCCCATGTCGTCTTCTACGCGGTATACCTGTTTTTTGCCGGGAATGGAAATCTTTTGTATGGTTTCGGAAAGTTTAATGCTCGGCTGGTGGTTAAGTTCCGATAATTTATAAACTCCGTCAAGAACAGCATCAGGACTCCCAATGATAAGAGAAGTTCCCACTCCAAATAAGTCTATTGGGGCTTCTTGTTCCTGCAAACTTTTTATCACTTTTTCATCCAGTTGGTTCGAAGCCGCGATTTTAACATAATCAAGGCCGGCATTATCAAGCATCTTACGGCTTTCTTTGGCCAGATAAGCCAGATCACCGCTATCGAGTCTTATACCTTTTAAGCGCTGTCCGCGTTTTTCCATTTCCCGTGCCACTGCTATGGCATTGGGTACGCCGCTCTTGATTGTATTGTAGGTATCTACCAATAACACACATTTATCAGGCCAGTTCAAGGCAAAATCCCGGAAGGCATCAATTTCTTTTTCATAGCTCTGGACAAAGGAGTGCGCCATAGTGCCGGTTGCCTTCAGGTTAAAGTCCATGGCTGCGCGAACATTGCTGGTGGCAGCAAAGCCCCCAACGACGGCCGCACGCGCCCCATAATAACCGGCCGGGCCCTGCGCCCTTCGCAAACCGAAATCAGCTAATTTAGCAGAACCTGCTACCAGCTGCATCCGGCTGGCCTTTGTTGCAACCAGGGTTTGATAATTAAGTATATTCAGCAAAAGGGTTTCCAGAATTTGAGCCTCAATCAGAGGAGCTTCTACCTGTAATATCGGACGAGTGGGGAAAACGAGATCGCCTTCACGTGAAGAATCTATCTGACCGGTGAAGCGAAAGGTTTTAAGATATTTCAAAAAAGCTTCAGAAAATCCATTTTCACGCAGAAAGTCAAGGTCCCGATCATCAAAACGCAACTCTTCAACCACATCAAGCAAGGTTTCCAGACCGCAAAAAACCGCGTAGCCCCAATCAAAGGGAAGCCTTCGGAAAAAATAATCAAACACAGCCGTTTCATTCATTCTTCCCGTTTCAAAATAAACCTGCGCCATGCTAAGCTGGTATAGGTCTGTATAAGAAGCTGTATATCCAATCATAATTGCATTTTCTGCTTAAGGCAGGTTGCATCTGTTTCAATATTATGAGCGAAATGTAATAACATTCCCCCACCCTGCGACGAAACAAGTCCCGGAATTGTTTTAAAGATAATCTCACTTATTTTGTGCTGAATCATAGTCTCTCCTCTTTCTCAACGATAAACAATTTACCTGTTTTGTTCAACTTTGGATAGGAGAAACAGTTCCAAACCTTGATTGCAAAAGCAAATTCAGGTTAGCTTGTTTGTAACTCTAAATATAATTATTCGGCTTCAGTGGCTGATGGGTTTGCGTTATCAGCAAGAAGCCTGGCTAAGATAGTATTTCTTGATTTTACTTTGTTATTTTTTACAGCCATTCCTATTGCCCTTTTACTGCCAAGGAAAACCATTGTTTGTTTTGCTCTGGTGAGCCCTGTATATAAAAGATTTCTTTGCAGCATCATATAATGCTGAGTTGAAACGACCATAACAACTGCGGGGTATTCGCTGCCCTGGGACTTATGCACAGTAACCGCATAAGCCAGAGCCGTATCTATAAGATCGGAGGTCTGCAAAACCACAGTACCCTGAGGGAACTCCACTCTGGCCTCCCGCTCTTCGGTATCGATCTCGGCAATCAGACCCAGATCTCCGTTGAATATTTCAAGATCATAATTATTACGCAATTGAATTATTTTATCGCCTGTTCTGAACAAGCGATTCATGTGCTCGATTTCGTTTTTGTTATCGGCAGGCGGGTTCAGGGTTTCCTGCAACACCTGATTCAGATTTATTGCACCGAGTTTTCCTCTATTCATAGGAGTCAATACCTGAATATCATTAATCGGATCATAACCAAATCTGGAGGGCAGGCTTTTGTTGACAATATTTTTAAGCAAGGCAATGGCTTTATCGGGCTCGTCAGCATTGACAAAGTAGGAATCCGACCGACTTTTTCCATCAGGTATCTTAAGCTGGGGCATTCTCCCATGATTAATCAAATGAGCATTTTTAACTATCATAGAATTCTGTGCCTGTCTGAAAATTGCCTCGAGCTTAACAACCGGAACCACACCAGATTCAATCAACTGATTCAAAACAAGACCGGCACCCACTGAGGGCAACTGGTCTGCATCGCCAACCAGAATCAGGGTCGATCCGGGTCTTACTGCCTGAAGCAGTTTGTGAAAAAGCTGCATATCAATCATTGATGCTTCATCTATTATCAAGGTGTCACAGTCCAGGGGCTGCTGCGCATTTTTTTTAAACCCGGCTTCCTGAGGGGAATATTCAAGCAACCTATGTATTGTGTAAGCTTGAAAACCAGAGACTTCTGCCAGCCTTTTGGCAGCGCGGCCGGTCGGACTGGCAAGTTTGACAGTTTTATGCAGAGCTTTATGAGCTGCTACCACGGCTTTTAGAGTAGTAGTTTTACCAGTTCCAGGTCCACCTGTAATAATCATAAAGTTTTTTTTCAAGGAAGTCTCGACAGCCAACTGTTGAGTTTCGCTCAAGTGAAGATCATGGCCGCCAATAGCTTTTTCGAGCACTTTAAGCAATTTATCTCTTGAAATTTCTCTGGTATCTGACAGCAAGCGACTGACAAGTTCAGCACTACCGCTTTCTGCTTTATACGCTGGAGGCAGATAATATAACCGACTACCCGCCCATTCTCTTAGAACAATGCGTCGCTGGTTTTTCAGCTGACTTAAAGCACTCATAAGTTCTTCTTCATCATCTATCTGCAGAGTTTCAAAGGAATTTTTGAGTAATTCCTGCTCATATAGAAACAGGTTTCCATCTTTATTGGCATTCGCCAAAATATAAAGTATGCCGGCATTTATTCTGCGAGGATCATTACCGGTAATGCCAAATTCTGCGGCGATGCTGTCGGCCTTCTTAAAACCCATGCCCGGCACTTCATGGGCAAGAATATAAGGATTTTCAGATACTTTTCTGATCGCATCCCGATCGTATTTACGATAAATTTTTGTAGCGTAGGCTGGTGAAATCCCATGCCCCTGCAGAAAAATCATGACATCCTGAATTGCTCTTTGCAAAAACCATCCCTGAGCAATGCTTTCAGCTTTATTCGGACCAATGCCCTGACACTCGGTTAATTTTTCGGGTTCATTTTCGATTACATCAAGCGTATCAATACCAAACTCACTAACCAGCTTTTTGGCGGTAACAGGACCAATACCCTTAATCATTCCTGAGCCAAGGTATTTTTCTATTCCCTTTAGAGTGGCGGGCTTCAAAAGCGTATAACGAAAAGCCTGAAATTGCATACCGAAAGTCGGGTGACAGGCCCAGGTTCCGTACACTCTTATCTCTTCACCTGGCTGTATTATGCCGAAATTGCCGACAACGGTAACACCCTGCGGATACTCGCTCGAAGAAGTTTTTAGAACATAATAGCCGTTTTGCTCATTGTGAAAGGTAATTCTATCTACGTTAACTGTTATGCATTCATTTTCCACGACAATACTTATACCATAATTCAGAAGGAAAAACCTCATAGAGTCCCGACGATTTTCAGTAATTATCCATTTAGTAATATTAGCGAGTTTCAGGACATTTTTGTATTTTTTGTTATGTACTAAATTTGAGCATATCAAAGATTGCTTCGTCGCTACGCTCCTCGCAATGACATACTGTGCGGTCCCTGAGCGGAGTCAAAGTAAAGCAATCTAAATGTCTAGAAACGGTTTCTACAAACAAATGGATAATCGTTGGACGATTTTT
>JBNJGH010000231.1:0-4211 GCA_051747585.1 Candidatus Rifleibacteriota bacterium | reverse complement strand
TACTACGCAGTATTTTTTGAGGACCCGGAGCGTATTAAGGTTGAGTTGGTTTTTTAGTCTGATTTCTCTGATAAAGAAAGCAAATGCTAATTAAAAGCGTACCCTCGAACGCGGCAATTTAATTTTGATACTGACAGTCTCCAATGCTTAACCACACATGGCTTTGACTGAGGTTAACAAAAGACTGCCCTGGTACGTTTGGCTATTTTTCTAGTTAGAACTAAGGATTTCGCCTGTCTGCCATAGTGTTTATATTTAACTATTAGAGCAGGTAAACAAGAGAACAAAAAAAAAGAAAAGAAGTGTCTCTAACAATGTCGGGAGGATCAAATATGGGGTCACAGATATTCACCTGTTGCTTATCGTCCTTTTGAATTCAACTGTTGGGGCACTTTCCTATGCAAAGAGGAACCTGACCCGGATTACCGGAAAGAATAGGTGAGCGCCAGTTACAACAGGGGTTTGAAAATAAATTTCAGGTTGTAAAACGGGGAAAAACCCGAATTGAATAAGGAGGCAATCTTAGTGAAAAGCGACACAAATTTGCAGGCAGACATCATGGACGAACTCAAGTGGGAGCCGACCATTCAGTCGGCAGAGATCGGAGTTGCGGTAAAGGACGGGATAGCGACGCTAAGTGGCGAGCTTGACAGCTTGACCAAGAAATTAGCTGCCGAGCGTGCGGTCAAGCGTGTTGTTGGCGTCAGAGGCTTAACTGAAGAAGTAAAAGTAAAGCCACTTAGTCCGTTGATTCTAGAAGACGAGGAAATCGCGGAAATAGTAAACAAGGTTCTTTTATGGAATTCCGGGGTTCCACAACACCGCATCAGGGCAGTCGTAAAAGATGGACACATCACTCTCACGGGCGATGTGGATTGGAAATATCAAAAAGAGGCAGCGGAAGATTGTGTACGTCATCTAAATGGAGTAACCGGGGTCACCAACTGGATCTCAATTAAACCCGCAGCGCCGGTTGTAAAAGGAAGCGAAGTGAAGAGCCGAATAGAAAGTGCTCTTCGGCGCAATGCAAGACTATTGCGAGCATCCCAGAAGATTCAAGTGGATTGTTCGGGAAGCAGGGTTATTCTCCGCGGCAACGTCGGAACATTGGTAGAGTCTGAAGACGCTGAAGCCTCTGCCTGGTCTGCTCCAGGGGTAACACATGTCGAAAATAATTTAATCGTAACAGGTTAGTCAAAAGGCAACCCTGTTAAGCGGGGTCACCCGGAAGGTGACCTCGCTTTTGAATTTATTTACCATTTACAAGAAAATGTGCACTTGACACAGTAATTCTCCATTTTTTTTATAATAACTGTTTCAAGACATTTAGATTGCTTTACTTCGACTCCGCTCAGCACGGGCGCTTCGCTCGCAATGACAGCCCCAAATTGTCATCGTATATTGGTGGTTGAGCGTAGTCGAAACCACCAAGTGAACAATTATCTGGTCCCTTCGACACTTCGACTTCGCTCAGTGCATCGCTCCGCTCAGGTACCGCAATAGGGTGTCATTGCGAGGAGTTCTGCGTAGCTTTATGCGAAGCAGAATGACGAAGCAATCTTTGATATGCTCAAATTTAGTATTCTTTATTCTATGAAAAAAGCCGATAATGAAATTGACGAAAGAAAAAAGCTGTGCTAGCTTTTTGTCAAGAACCATCCATACGATCTTTGCCTAAAAAAAATATGTGCTGATGCTGCTTTTTTCGATGCCGCTATGCCGTTTCGGGCAAATGACGATAAAGAGCTCCCAACAAAGGAATCAAGAAAGGAAATTGTTGACATGTCCACTTCGGATCCCGTTATTTATTACACTATGACAGATGAGGCTCCTGCTTTGGCCACCGTTTCACTTCTGCCTATCCTGCAGTCTTTTGCTTCCCCTGCAGGATTAAAGCTTAAATTAAGAGATATCTCTCTTGCCGGGCGCATTCTTGCAAATTTTCCTGAGAATTTGACTGAAGAACAGCGACAGAGCGATGATCTGGCTTTTCTTGGCAAGCTGGCAACAACTCCTGACGCTTTTATCATTAAACTGCCAAACATTAGTGCTTCGATACCGCAGCTTAATGCAACCATTAAAGAACTTCAGCAGAAGGGTTACAAGGTTCCTGATTACCCCATTGAAGCAAAGACCGAAGAAGAAAAGACCCTTCAGGCCAGGTTTGCAAAAGTGCTTGGCAGCGCTGTCAACCCAGTTCTTAGAGAGGGAAACTCCAGTCGGCGTGTCGCCGCTCCGGTTAAAGCCTTTGCAAAAAAACATCCGCATTCAATGGGAACCTGGAGCAAAGATTCAAAATCTCATGTAGCACACATGAGCAGCGATGATTTTTATGGCAGTGAAAAGGCTTTGACACTTGATAAGGCCTGTGTTGCAAAAATCGTTTTTATTGATAAAAATGGGGAAGAAAAAGTTCTTAAAGAGGCTCTTAAGCTACAGGAAGGCGAAGTGATTGATGCTGCCAGAATGAGCGCTAAAGCTCTCAGGGCATTTATTGCTGAGCAGGTTAAGGATGCAAAAGCAAATGATGTTCTTTTTTCATTGCATCTGAAAGCTACGATGATGAAAGTTTCTGATCCGATAATGTTCGGGCATGTGGTTACCGTGTTCTTTAAAGATGTTTTTGAAAAACATGCTCAGATCTTCAAAGAACTTGGAGTTAATCCTAATAATGGACTCGGCGATGTTTTCGATAAGATTAACCGACTGCCGGAAGCAAAGCAGAATGAAATTCGCGCCGATTTTGAAGAAGCGATGAAAAATGGCCCTGAAATTGCCATGGTAAATTCTGATAAGGGCATAACCAATCTGCATGTTCCCAGTGACGTCATTATTGATGCCTCGATGCCCGCCGCCATACGCTCTGGTGGCAAGATGTACGGAGCTGACGGCAGCATGAAAGACATGAAAGCTATTATTCCTGATCGTTCGTATGCCGGGCTTTATCAGACAACCATCGACTTCTGCCGCGAAAACGGAGCTTTTGACCCTTCCACCATGGGCAGCGTTGCCAACATTGGCCTTATGGCAAAGAAAGCAGAAGAATACGGCTCACACGACAAAACTTTTGAATTAGCAGCAGACGGCATGGTCAAGGTTATTGATGACAGCGGTCGGGTTTTGCTTGAACACAATGTGGAAAAGGGCGATATCTGGCGCATGTGCCAGGCCAAAGACCTGCCGATCCGTGACTGGGTCAAGCTCGCTGTTAACCGAGCCAGAGAAACCGGTTCTGCTACATATTTCTGGCTGAACGAAGAACGAGCACATGACCGCTGTCTGATCGCCAAGGTTAATGAATATCTCAAAGATCATGACACCAGTGGTCTTGATATTCAGGTTCTTTCGCCCAAGGAAGCTATCAAGAAAACTCTGCAGCGCACCAAAGAAGGAAAAGATACCATCTCGGTAACCGGTAACGTATTGCGTGATTATCTGACTGATCTTTTCCCGATTCTTGAACTGGGAACCAGTGCCAAGATGCTGTCAATCGTGCCACTGCTTAACGGTGGCCGTCTCTATGAAACAGGTGCCGGAGGTTCTGCTCCTAAACATGTGCAACAGTTCGTAGAAGAAGGCCATCTGCGCTGGGACTCTCTCGGAGAATTTCTGGCGCTCGGTGTTTGCATCGAGGATTATGCCAATCGTTACGACAATGCCGGCGCTAAAATGCTTGCCAAAACCTTGAATAATGCAATCAGCAGAATGCTCGACGGCAATATAGCCCCATCACGCAAACCAGATCGAGGCGTTGATAACCGTGGCACTCATTTCTATCTTGCGCGTTTCTGGGCAGTTGGTATGGCTGAGCAAGATACAAATTCGGCACTTAAAGAACGTTTTGCCTCTCTGGCTGCTAAACTTGCCGAAAAGCAGGATACAATTCTTGCTGAAATAGATGCGACCCGTGGCAAATCACAGGATATCGGAGGTTATTACCGCCCTGATGTCAACAAAGTAAATGCGGCGATGCGCCCGAGCCAGACACTCAATCAGATTCTGGAAGATTTTATGCGCAACTGATTTCGATTAAAAAAAGCAGGCCGGCATAAGCCGGTCTGCTTTTTTTTGCCCGTTATTGCTTTCGAGGAATTGTATCGCAGGGTACACTTTGAGCTTTGGTATATACGCTCAGCGCCGTAACTGTGACCAAAATCAGGGCCATGCCGAAGATCTGCAAACCACCCAGCTTTTCAGATAAAACCACGACG
>JBNJGH010000230.1:0-4250 GCA_051747585.1 Candidatus Rifleibacteriota bacterium | reverse complement strand
ACCTTTCTCGTCGGTCTGGTTTTTTTTCATTATATGTACCTACCTAATAAGTTGGGAAACATACTGTATAATAAATCCTAACAATGCAGTATAAAAAGCAAAAAACTGTTGACTTATTGCGCGATAAATAATTACGCAATATCTTACAATCACCGAAAAGTAAAGTGGGTTAGAGTGTGATTTTGCTACCCCCATCTGTTTTTTAATTAATATACACCGTCTTTCGTTCATGCATGTTAAGAGTTTGTCGTAAAAGGCCCTAATCCGGAACCTGTTAATCATTGAGATTTAGCCTGAATAATTCATGGATTTTTGAAAAAACGTTATATTATCATGACATGAAAGATATTACAAAAAGTAAGTAAAAAAATTACTGCCATCCCATAACTCTCGGAAATTGTATAATTTTCGACGTTTTTGTAGCTGATGCGCTCTGTTTTCAGGTGTCTTAGCAACATAACGGGACTAAGATTGAACACAAATCCGATTAGGATCAGGGGTAGGATCGGGACAAAGTTGATTCAGTCATCCCGTGGGATGCTTGTGTAAAAAAAATCTATTCAGCTTTATTGTTTTCTTGAAATTCAGAGATCCACGATACCTTCTCGAAGAGCATACTTAACGATAGCGACTGTAGAATCCAGCCCTAGTTTTTCCATCATTTTCTGACGGTGAGCAAAAACTGTTTTCGAGCTTAAGCCAAGCTGCCGGGCAATTTCTGAAGCCGGCACGCCTTCTGCAATGAGTTGAAGGATCTCTCGTTCTCTTGCAGTTAGATCTAAAAAATTTTTTGTGGTGGAAACATGGTTCTCATCCCCTCTATTGTGTTTAATAACATCCGTTGCCACAGGCGTGCTGAGGTAAACTTCATCTTTCATCACCGTCCTTACTGCATCGACAAGTTCATCACCCGCGCTTTTTTTCAGCAAGTATCCCAAGGCGCCAGCCTCCAGCATAGCATTCACAAAATGTGTTTTGCGGTGGACAGACAGACATACGACTTTGACATCTGCAAGAGATTCCATGATCTGTCGGGTAGCATCTACACCATTAAGGTCGGGCATAGAGATATCCATGACGACCACATCGGGAGCCAGTTTAGATGTTTTCTTGACAGCATTTCGTCCGTCTGAAGCAACTCCAACTACTTTCATATCATCATTCTGCTCCAGTACTGCCTTCAAACCATCACGCACAATATTATGGTCATCGGCCAACAAGAGTCTTATTTTATTATCAGTTTTTTCCATAATCTCTTTATTTTTGTTCGTTTAATTTATTTAAAATTAATTATACGGAACTCCCGTATTTTCACGTCATTTTTTTATGGGTACTTCCAAACTAATTTCCGCTCCTTTGTTTTGGTTTGAGATTATTTGCATGTTACCGTTCAAGTCTTTCAATCGCTCCCGGATATTGAGCAGGCCAAGTCCTTTTGCTTCAGTTAGACAGTCAGTATTCTCCGCTTGGGGGAATCCTTTCCCCTTGTCCTTAACTGTAATTTTTAGTAAGGTGCCGCCATAAGCAATAAAAACATCTGCGTTTTTAACTTCGGCATGTTTTACCACATTAAACATTAACTCACGCATGGCTTTGAAAACGACTGTTTCAATATTGTCTTCCAGTTTCACTTTCTCTCCCTGGACATACAAATTGAAGTGCAGTCCGTACCGATCCTCAAAATACTGACAAAGTTCCTTAGCGGCTTCCTCAAGTCCGAGCCTATAGAGAGTCGAAGTTGTCAATTCAAAGTTGAGATCTCTTATCGCCTTATCCATCTCATCCAGGAATTCCCCGATTTCCTCGTGTATGCTTTTCAGCTCATCAGTTTCAGCATACTGCTTCGCATACGACAGGCGTGTATTGCATGCAGCGATAAGCTGTCCCACATCATCGTGCAGCCCTTGACTGATGCGGCGTTGCTCTTTGTCCTGAGCATTCGCCAAGCCAGCCGCCAGCTCTCTCAGCCTTTCCCGCTGTTGTATTATCTGTTTTTCCGCTTCTTTGCGTGCCGTAATATCCATCACAACACTAAGAATTGCGGTACCATCATTGTACTCGATGATTCTATTTGACACAACAACTTCAAGACGATCGCCGTTTTTCGTTATTAACGCCAGTTCACACTGGGGCTGTTCCTGGCCCTGCTTTTCCAATTCATACCGCTTCCGTGCATGCTCTTTACAGTCGGGGGCCACAAGCGTCATCGGATCGAAAACCCTGGAAAACAGTTCACTCCTGCTATAACCAAGGAGCTTACGACATGAAGGATTGGTATATACTAAGTGGTTGTTCTGCATTATAAAGACCATATTGGGGGTTTGCTCAACAAGATTTCTGAATCTTGCCTCCGAGTTCTTAAGAGAGTTTTCAGCACAGATTCTTGCGGTAATATTGCGAATTATTCCACACAGAAAAATTTTTCCTTCTATCTTTAAAATACTCGGAGAAATCTCTACGGGAAAGGTGGTTCCATCCTTCCTGCGATGCCACCTCAAAGGTATGCGTTCATGTGTCCCTTTATTCATCACTTTCTTTATGGCCTGTTCTGTAGCTTTGGGTTCGGCTGTGATATCTTCCATTCTCAACTTTAAAAACTCATTCCGTGTATATCCATACATCTGAAGAGCGGCTTTGTTCACATCAACAAATCGCCTGCTTTCAGGATCATACATTACAATCCCTTCCATTTCATTTTCAAACAGGCGACGATAGCGTTCCCGATTTTCCTTCAGTTTTTGAGCAGTTCTTTTTTGCTCTGTTATATCAAGAATGACGCCCTGAATATGGGTAGGATTATCACGGTTATCTGTTATACAGATATTACGCCCTTGAATCCATCTTTCTTCCCCGTTACATGTTAATATCCGATATTCGTGACTGAACTCCCTGACTCCTTTCTGAAGTAACTTATCCACTTTTTCTTCCAGCCATCGGGAATCCTCAGGATGGACTAAATCTTTCCACCTGAATCCCCCCGGCTTAAAGTCCTCCGAATAATAACCGAACTGCTGAATATTATCCGATATCAGTTCCACTGGCCATACTCCAGGCTCCAATCGCCAGCGACAGATAATCGCCGGCCCTTCGTTGACAGAAGCTTCAAAATACTTTAAGTGCTGTAAATTTCTGCAAAAATATTCTCGACATATTTTTCTTTTTGTAATATCCCGGAGCACACCGATAATACCTACAATTTCACCATTTGTATTCCGTTCAATATTACTGCGTTCTTCAAACCAATGGATGCCGCCATCGGGAGACCGTATTCTAAATTGCCAAGGGATATAGACACCTTCTTCAATCATTTTTTTGAAATTAGCATCCCCTTTTGCGCGGTCCTCCGGAAAAACAAATTTCAGAAAGTTTTCATTTAGCACTTGTGGCTGTTCAAATCCATACTGTTCGATCTGATGTCCAATAGAGAGCACGTTACCCTCCCAGTCAAGAGCATAGGGAATATCCAGATTTTTCTCAGAGGACGGTAGATAGGAATTTTGCTCTTCTCGGGCTTCCAAATCATAAAGGGCAAAGGTTTTTTCCAGCTTCTGATAGTTATCACGGAGGATTTCGATAGAATCTTTACTGTCGTACCCAGACTGATCAATTTGCCTTTCATCCGCTTCAAATTGCTCCTTCCACAATCCACGAAGCACTTCCTGCACTTCAGCCGTGGGTAAGTGCGGAACTTCGGCAGGATTTTTATTCAGAAGCTCTTCTAGACGGGCTTTCAGACTCTTTTGCATTTTTTTACCGATATGCCATTTCTAAAAGTAAACACATTATTTTACCTTTTTCCCATATAATAACATTAACAGCATTTTATCATTTTGTCCAATAAAAGGGTTATTTTGTAGTCGGAGATATCCCCATTGGTGCAGAATAGTCTGGAGCGCGAGCGCCATGCCTGAGCCACATAGTTTAAATCTGATTCCACATGAATGTGGTCAGACGAAGAGTGGTCAGGTCCCCGCGAACCATTCCCCAGAGTACAGCCAATTCTGCACCCCTTAGTAAATCTTAACATCCAGCAGGATAGCTGCTAATCAACAATAACACACCAACAACTGAAAAGCAACAGGGATAAAGTTTTTTTCATTGGTTGTTTTTGCGTACCGTCTCTTTTTCTTCCTTTTCTGACATATGCATATGCCGTAACCCGGCCAAGATTACTTCATCTGCGAAAGAACCGTGCAGCTTCTGATTTCGTCGATCCGCTTCCTGCAATAATTTTTGCCGCGTTTCTTCTC
>JBNJGH010000229.1:0-4301 GCA_051747585.1 Candidatus Rifleibacteriota bacterium | reverse complement strand
TAATTTTGCAGTAGAAAATCTCGGACTCGATGGTAGAAGAATAAATTTTTATGACGGTCGCATGAAAGACAGGCTCAATCTTGAATGGGTCTGGGCTCGTAAAGATATGACCCTCCTGGAGCGGGTGAGGGGGCTTAACGGGGTTTTAAAGGTTCCCGATTTCAGCGATATATTCAAACCATTTCTTGCAAAAGATTCGCATATTAAAGGAAAATTAGATCTTGCGGTAAACACCGCACCGGGAGAGCCGTTTTATAACTCAGATGCTGATTTGAAAGTTTCTGACTTCTCTCTTAAAATTCCTTTTTTTCCGGTAGTTCAACAACTCAACGCAGAAATAGAAACCTCTAAGCGAGTTGCTCAGATTAATAATATTGCGGTCAAAATCAAAGATATTCTTTCACAGCATAGCGGTGTGGTTAATTATGTAGATTCAGGCAATATCTCAGGAAACCTGGAGTCTGACATAATGGGCGACAAAATGCAGGTCGATGCAAACTATAAAAGAATAACTCCTGGTTTGCACGCTCTCGATTTTGGCTTGAAGCGAAATTCCGGCAAGGCGAGGGTTAATTTCAGAAGACATAGAGTAAATAAAAATATTATTTATCGTGATTTCAAAGTTGAAGCAGGGATTGTTAAAGATGGTAAGGCGGTTGAAATTCTACCTCTTAACCTTATGCCTGAAGATGTAACCAACAAAATGCTTGCCTGGTTCAATCGGGTTGAATTAATTGGTCCATTTAATGCTAAAACCAGTTTTGAAACAATTGAAGACTGGCAAAATTCAGAGCTGGATATTAGCTTTGATGGTGCAAAAATCGTTAATAAAATCAATCCGGTTGATTATGTTCAGCTTTATGGAAAAGCCGGGCTTGCAAGCTATGTTTTAAGTCTGACTAACTTGAAAGCCGGAATAGAAAATTTTTCGCTAAGTGTAGACGGAAAAGTAAAAATTGCTACTCAAACTCCATTTATCAAGAATTATACTCTCGACGTTAAAGGAGGAGTTAAAGGAAACGAAACTTTCAAGATTACCTCAACCAGGCTGCAAAAAAGCATTGGGCTAAAATACAAGCCAGACTTTGATTCAATTGAATTGAAAGGTAATAAACTGTTAACTGCAGATGTCACCTCTGAAAAAAAGAACAATTCTGTAAAACTAGACATCGATACATTTAAATTCTGGCGTCATAATAATCCACTCTGGTGTAATGAATTAAAAGCAGAGGTCAGGGTAAATAACCGTTTTAATATCTTTAATTCCGAAAAACCCGGTCCAACCAGGGCTTCGTTGAAAGGTAAGTTCTTTGGTATTCCAATCGAAGCACTTTTAGACGCTGATTTTGCCCAAAGAACTATAGACAAGCTTGATGTAAGTGGTGGGGGCTCTGATTTCAGTAAAATTATCGAAGCTATTATTTCACAACCTGAAGGAGAGAGGTTTTTCAAAAAATATCCCATAACCCTTTCGGGTGGTTTTAACTTCGCCTTTTTGGGTGAAGGCTTGTTAACTCAGCCAAATTTACAGGGCTGGGTTAAATTTCCCAAATTGTCTTTTTCTTACTCTGATGTATTTGCCCGCCTGCCTTTTCATGCAATGATTAAAAGCCGGGATAGCAAGTATCAGGCTGATGTAAAAGCAGGTAAGGCTTCTTTAAAAGTCGGAAAAGTAAAATTCGACTTAGGCAAAACAGCCTTAAAAGCCGAGGTAGCAAATCTGTTTAAAGCTGAAGATCCAAAAGTAGAGTTAAGCGCAAATTCTGAAATATTTGCTACCAGGCTGTCTGCAAACGGCTTTTTGAGGCTGAGCAGCAAAAAGATCGAGAGTATGAAGCTTGCTTTAAGAAGCAGTAAAATAGAAATTCTTGCGGCTGAAATTGCCAGAATCGGACAGTTCGCCATACCATTTGATCTTGCAGGCAGATTCAGTGCAACTGCTCGTCTGTATGGTAATCTTTTTTCACCGGACAGCAAGGGTGAGGTTGAAGTAACAGATATATCTCTTGATTTTCCTCTTTTTACCGGTTTTCAAAAGGGTGTTCTTGCTGCCGAAAACTTTGCCGGAAAAGCCAGCTTCAGCAAAAAGGGAGCTGATTATTTTGATCTTCAAATCAAAAATCTTGAGGGGCATGCCCTGGGGGCTGATATGGTTCTTGATGGCAAAGCTCACCTCAAGCGTCTGAAAAAAGGGTTTAAACCCCATATAGACCAGTTAAATGCGAAACTGACGAATCTAAAAGCGCCGGCTCTGGCAAATTACCTGATTGATAGTTTCCTGCCACCGGATATAGCCGATGCCTTATCTGTAGTTTCGGGTGAAATTTTTGGTAAGTTTACTCTTAAGGGAAATGCAGACAAGATTATCGCTCTTGGTGAAGCTCAGATTGTAGATACTTCAATAGGTTATTCTGCTTTGAAAGACAAGTTTGAAAATTTCAAGGCAACTTTAAAATTTGAAGGCAGATCAGATAAAGCTTATGCCAGAGTAGGGGTAGAAGATGCTTCGGCTAAGTTTGGCAGGTCAGTTTTAAAAATTAAAAACGGTTTTCTCGAAGATCCGTTGAGAACCGGGAAAATACTGCTTGAAGGTGCAGTCGAAAAGCTTTATCCCAAAGATTTGATTTCCATGTTTGGTGGTATGAATATAGATGTTTTGTCTTTCCCCAAAGAAGGCTGGCTCGATGGTAATTTGAGGGTCACAGGAACAATGTTTGCGCCTGTTTTGCAGTCTCAGGTGCGTAGCAGTGATATGACAGTCGCTTATGATTCAGGATCAACTGTTTTTACTCTTCCGATTGGCCGAAATATGGTTAACTTTCTTTATAATCCGGCGAATGGCAAGGCAGATATTATTGATGCCGAGCTTTCGTTATTGAATGGTCGAATTAAGCTTAATGAAGCAAAAGGCGTTTTTTCCAGCCGGAATCCTTTCAGTTTTAACCTAAAGGGCGATATCGAGGGCATAGATATTGGTAGTATTAAATTGTCTGACCAGGAATCTTTTCGGGGGGTAATCGATGGGAAATTGCAAGCACACTGGGAACCTGAAGGAGCAAGAGACGCTGTTTTTAACCTCGAATTTAAAAATATTTTTATTCCCAAAATTCCTGTTGTAGATCCCAAAACAATCGATGGTATCGGAATCAATTTTGTAAAGCAGCCTGATTTTCGCCAGGGCAAGCTTAATTTTTATGTCACCACCGAAGAAGATCCGCGTTATGCCGGCAAACTGCTGGTTGCAGATGGTTTGTTCGCAGGTCCACATATGAGAATAGTCCTTGGTAACAGTGAATTTAATCCTATGGCATTAAAACTCGATGGCAGGCTATGGATCAACCCTCAAAGCTTAAGAAAAACGAAAATTGGTCGTAAAATGGGAAAACTTTCGGCCCAGATTCAAGATAAAAGAACCGGTTTGCCCTATATAGACCTCGATGTAACCGGTACCTGGGATAAACCGGAATTAATGGCAAAAGAAATTCAAAAAAGAGCCGAAAGAAGAGGTAAGAAAAATTTTCTTGGTCAGCTCTTTTCCGGCGGACCTCACAAAGCTTCGGTTCAGGAGCTTATGAAGTGGTTCCCCGGCTGGAAGAAAGGCATGTAAGTATGTCATTTAATAATAAATTTTTATTTTGTTATCTAACCTTGTTAATATTTGTTTTTTGCCTTAATCCGCTGTTTTCTGCAGATGTAGAAGTGCCTTCGAAGGTTAAACCCGGCGATCTTTTTGTTATTCGCATTACCACTGACAGCAAAACCGATAAAAAGGTTTTGTTGCGAAGTGAAAAAGGTAAATTACAGTTCATGGGCGCAGTCCAGGGAACCCCGGACATACAGATGCGCAGCGAATCATTGGTTGAAATTGAACCCGATTCGGAACTTCCACAATGTTATGAGCTCAAATATCTGGCACTCGGAAAAAATGGAGAGACTCAGTTTAGTATTGCCGACAGCTCGGGGCAAAAAGATTTGAAGATTGAGTTATCCAGCGAAAAAGAATCGCGAAACTATTCCTGGCTCATTCTTGCCGGTGGTTTGATACTGTTAATTGCAGGAATTAAACTCTGGCGTTATCAAAAGTCTTCACCAAGCATGATGTCTACCAAGTCGCTTTTTTTGAACTACGAGGAGCTGGAAAAAGCCAGAAAGATGTATTTCGGTGATGATAACAAGACCGGCGAAACAACCAGTGCAAATCCCGCTTCTGAGGTTAAAGAAAGCTCAGATAATCAAGCAAAACCTCCGGAGAAAACAGAGAAGCCGCAGGTAGATGCCGCAGATAAAACCAGGGTTTCAAA
>JBNJGH010000228.1:0-4344 GCA_051747585.1 Candidatus Rifleibacteriota bacterium | reverse complement strand
AATTTTATCTGATTGACAGTTTATTAGTCTATTGATAGGATTTCTTAAATCTTAATTTAAGGTTTCAAGGAGAAGGAATATGTCTATTGTAAAACCATTTAAAGGATTGCGTCCTCCGAAAGAATTAGCGCCAAAAGTGGCCTCTCTTCCCTATGATGTAATGAACTCAGAAGAAGCCCGGGAAATAGCAAAAGATAACCCCCAGTCTTTTCTGCATATAGTTAAGCCTGAGATTGATCTCGATCCATCGGTAAACCTTTACGATGAGAAAGTGTACAACAAAGCAGCCGAGAATTTTAAAATGTTTCAGGAAAAAGGCTGGCTGGTAAAAGATGAAAAATTCAGCCTTTATATTTATAAAGAAGTAATGGATGAAAGAATCCAGATTGGTCTGGTAGGCTGCGTTAGTGCTCAGGAATACTGGGATGGTAAAATAAAAAAACATGAATTTACCCGCAAAGCCAAAGAAGAAGATCGACTCAAACATGTTGATACGGTAAATGCAAACGCAGGCCCTGTATTTTTAACTTATCCGGCTCAGATTCAAATAGATAAGCTGATAAATGAAGCCATAAAAGCAGAACCAGACATTGATTTTACCGCTGAAGACGGGATTCAACACACATTATGGGCAATAGACAATCCGGAATGGCTGCAAAGAATCATGGCTGAATTCGAAAAACTGCAAGCTCTTTACGTAGCCGACGGGCATCACCGCACACAGGCTGCAGCACGCCTGGCAAATGTGCGCAAAGAAAAAAATCCCAATCACACCGGTGATGAAGAATATAATTATTTCCTCGCCGTGATTTTCCCACACAACCATCTGCACATTATGGATTACAATCGAGCAGTGAAAGACCTGAACGGCCATAGAGACGAAGAATTCCTGAAAAAAATCGAAGAGAAATTCGACATTGAAAAAACTGATTATAAAAAGCCAACTGAACAAAATACCTTTGGAATGTATCTCAAAGGCACCTGGTATAAACTCACAGCAAAACCAGACAGCTTCGACAAAAATGATCCGGTTAACAGCCTCGATGTAGCCATTCTGCAAAACAATCTGCTCAACCCCATACTCGGCATTGGCGACCCCAGAACTGACGAAAGAATCGATTTTATTGGTGGAATCAGAGGAATTGGCGAACTGGAAAAAATCGTCGATAACGGGAAATTTGCAGTGAGCTTCAGCATGTATCCAACTTCAATCGAACAACTCATGAACATCGCCGACAGTGGTGAGGTAATGCCACCAAAGTCAACCTGGTTTGAACCTAAACTGAGATCAGGCATGATCGTTCATTCCTATGATTAATTAAAAGGAGTCAGGAATTTGAAAGCAAAAGTTGATCAAGATACCTGCATAGGTTGTGCAATGTGCGAAAACACTTGTCCTGAAGTGTTTAAACTCGTTGATGGAAAATCAACGGTAATTCAAGACCCGATTGAATCAAAAAATGAAGCAGACGCACAGGCTGCAGCCGACAATTGCCCCGTATCGGCAATAACTGTCGAATAAAATGTTCAATCCCTGCAGACGTATAGCAGCGATTCATGACCTTTCCGGCATCGGAAAGGTCTCGCTGACCGTGGCAATCCCCATACTATCATGTATGGGGTTCCAGGTCTGCCCTCTGCCGACAGCGGTATTATCATCTAACACTGAAATATCAGGCTTCAGAATGGTTGATCTTACCGGCAACATGGAAGATTTTATCGCTCACTGGAAAACCCTGGATCTTGATTTCACAGGCATTTACAGCGGTTTTCTCGGCTCACCATCCCAAATAGCCATTGTTCAAGGTTTTATAGACTACTTCCGACAGGAAAAACAACTGGTAATTGTAGACCCGGTTCTTGGTGACGAAGGCCAACTTTATGAATCAATGGGCCCACAAATGATCGAGGAAATGAAAAAGCTCATTGCCCGGGCCGATGTTATTACCCCAAATCTAACCGAAGCCTGCGCCCTTCTTGATATGGAATACCAGAGCAGCATAAGTGAAAAAGAGCTGAAAATACTTCTTGAACGCCTATGTCAGAAAGGGCCAGAAATTTCGATCATAACGAATGTTACCGTTCCTGAAGCAAAGAAACAAACGTTTGTTTATGCATATAATGCAAGGGATGAAAAGTACTGGAAAGTTGCCTGCGATTACATTCCGGCGCATTACCCGGGCACCGGCGACACCTTTACCAGCATAATTACCGGATGCCTGCTTCAGGGCGACAGCTTGCCAATAGCACTCGACCGTGCGGTACAGTTTATCAGCACAGCAATAAGAGCTACCTATGGTTATGACCATGATCCGCGCAAAGGAATTTTGCTGGAAAAAGTGCTTTCAAATTTAAATGCTCCCTTTACTCCGAGCAGCTTTGAAATGGTGGAGTTAGAAAATGAGTGAATTTAATGCAATGATGCTTACCGATCTTGATGGCACCTTGCTGGCGAATGACAAATCTATAAGCACAATAAACCTGCAGATGTTTCCTTTACTCGCCGAAAAAAAGGTCGCCAGAGTCGCTGCAACCGGCCGCTCCCTATTTGGAGTTCACTCTGTTCTGCCTGATGATTTTCCCATTGATTATCTTATATTTTCTTCTGGCGCGGGAATTATGCACTGGCCCGACAAAAAAGTCCTAAAGTCGCATACCGTCGGACAACAAGACATACAAAACGTCGCAGATTATTTTATCAGGGCCGATCTTGATTTTTATATTCATTACCCCGTACCCGACACCCATTATTGCTATTGCTTCACTTCAAGCAATCCGACCGAAGATTATCTAATCCGACTTGAACTCTTCAAAGATTATGTATGCACAGGCGACTTCAGAGAGCTTAAAGAAGCAACCCAACTGCTGGCAATAACAGATAAAAGTGAAAACTACCTGCCTGGGCTGCGCAAAAATTTCAGCCATTTAAACATTATTCGCACCACTTCGCCAATAGACGACAAAATTGTCTGGATCGAAGTCTTTCATCCCGATGCAGACAAAGGGCACGCAACACAGTGGCTGAGCAAATATTTGCAAATAGACCGCCATTCAACCATGAGTGTCGGCAATGACTACAATGACCTGAAGATGCTCGAATGGACGCAGCATGCATATATTCTGGAGAATGCACTGCCTGAATTAAAAAACAAATTCACCCCTGCCCCGGCAAACAACTGTGATGGTTTTCATTATGCAGTCAGCGACTGGCTCGGCAGAATCGGCAAATGATAACCTTTGTCACCGCTGAAGTTAATTCGGGAAAAACGACCTGGATGCGCCAGGACTTTGAAACACAAACCAATGCCGATGGTTTTTTGTCGGTAAAAACTTTTAAAAACGGTTTTCATTGCGGTTACAACCTGCTTCATCTGGGATCAGGCGAAATGCGCTCTTTCATTCGTAAACCCGGTTATCTGGAAAAAAACTGGGATGAAGTCTTTCGAATCAGAGATGTATACAGCTTTAATCGCACCGGTTTTGATTTTGCAAAACATATAGCCCAACGGGCCCTCGATAATAAAATCGAGCTTTTTTATTTCGACGAAGTGGGACCACTTGAATTACAAGGCAAAGGCTTTAACCCGCTTTTCAAAACAATGCTTGGCAGCGGAATAAATATGAAAGTAGTAGTAAGAAAAACATTGTTGGAAAAGGTCTGCGAAAGCTTTAAAATAAAAGACTTTAAGATAATTGAGCTTTAAAACTATCGATTCAGCGTCACAACCGTGCATAATTATCTCATTTTTTCTACTGTAATGCCGATAATGCACCTATGGGCTGGTTATTTCAGGATATAGGCAATTTTTTCAGTAACAATGACGGAAGTTTTCCGGAAATCTGTATTTGTGGCCTGTCTGCAGAAGAGGTAAACAAAGGTTATAAACTGATTAGAGAAAAAAGTCGCTTCACAATCGGCAAACCAACTTTTTTTAACAGGGAAGCCGAGAAAGAAATGGAACTCGACGAAGTCGATGATGCCTCGGCAATGGTAACCAGCGGAAAAGCCCAGCCATTCCATTTTATGGTAAGAGAAATCTGCTTTGGTAAAAGGCACAGAATACCTGAAATCGGTGTTTTTATTCTTCACAACGCCATTGCCCTTGATTACGAAAAGGGTCCCTGTTGGGGAGAAATCGAGATTGAGGCGTTACTGCTTCTGGTATTGCAATTACTGGGAAATTCAGAAAAGAATTTTATTAAGCTCGAAGAAACGGTCAGCCAGGAAGCCAGAGACAAATTCGCATCGGTCATAAAACGTCTTTGTGACGAAGAAGGCGACAAACTCCCCACCTATTTTTAATATTGATATATTAACGCCAGCATATTCGGCTTCAAAAATAT
>JBNJGH010000227.1:0-4368 GCA_051747585.1 Candidatus Rifleibacteriota bacterium | reverse complement strand
GGAATTTCCCGGTTGGGTAACCGATTTTGCCTCCAGCAATATTCAGGTATTCATTGCTGCTTCAAACGGCGTTTTTCTTCTTGAAAAAGAAAATGAATTATCAAGCTTTTTTCCGGGCATCTGGGCAACAGCTTTAGGCTATTGTGGCCCCAATGACATTGAAATCAGCCGTGGAAAGCCCCAGATATTTGAACAAGCCAACACTCAAGAATTGACCGCAACTTCGCAGGAAAGAGAGCAAACATTACTGGATTACAATCAGCTCCAGACTGACTATGATGAGTTTACTGACCGCTGGGCCGGGCATGAAACCATCCCCCTCGAAGCCGTTGAACAAATGTTTCAAAGATTTCGTCAATTGCAACAACGCCTGGATCAGGTTTACCCCCCTGATCGTGTAATCAAAGCAAATCTTATAAAAGGTCTTTGGATAGGCACCCAGGATAACGGCCTGGTCTTGTATGGGCAAGACCAGAAAAAATATCACATGACCAGCGAAAACTCTAAATTACCATCTAATCAAATAACAGCTATTGCCTGCCGCGGCAGCGGAGAAACCTGGATAGGCACTTCTAACGGCGGTTTAATGAGGTATACCAAAAGAGAAATTAGCAATACCACAGCAATTACGGAGCTTTTTCAATGCAATCCGGTTAAAATTAGAGTTGTAGCTGATATGTTGCTGGTTGGCACTAAAAAAGATGGCCTGCACATGTACAACTCTAACAGCCTTGAAAGCCTTGGACATTTTAACAAACAGAACACAGAAGGCTTTCATGAACTGGTAACTGACTTTGACATAGACAGCAACGGCAACCTCTGGACAACCGGCGATGCCGGGGTAATAAAATGGAATGGAAAAGAGTGGCAAAAAATTGGTTTTAATCGAATAGATAAGATTCCTGAGGTTCCCGCGACAAACATCGAAATCGATGCTGATAACAGAATCTTTGTAGCTTTTTCTAAAGCTGATTTTACTTATAACCAGATTTTTGTTTACAACGGCAACAAGCTCGAGGGCACCGACCCGGAATCTATAAAAAGAATACTCAAACTCAAAGACAAAGATCGCATAGATGCCATAGACCTGCATGGCTTGTCTGATGTTTATATGCGCGAATTTGATTTTAAAAACGCAACCGATTCGTTAGCCAACTTTGAAACCGGTGCCAATGCCAAAGTGCAGGCTTTGTTAAACACCGACCACTATTTGTTAATAGGCATGCATAACGGCCTGCAAAAAATATTTGATGGCCAGAATTTCAAGCAGCTTTCCGAACTGGGCTCAGGAAAAATCGGCCCGATAAAAAACTACTTTATTACTCCGACCGGTATTATCGCCATTCAAGCCGAAATGGGCATCAGTGAATTTGACGGAACCCACTATAGACTGCTTGAGCTTCCGATCACTGACGGTGGCTTAAAAATAACCGATATGTGCCTCGACAAAATGAACCCAGAAACCTATTTAATCTCTTACACAACCACCGGAGGCGGTGGCTACGCCCGCTACCAAAACGGTTTCTGGGAAAAACGCACCATACCACATCCAGTAATATCGCTGGCACAAATCGACAGAAGAATTTTTTTTGCAACCCCTGACGGCGTTTATTATTTGAAAGAGTAAGTCACATTAGAAAGGGGCAACTTGACTCAACTATCAGAAACAACCTTGAATTCTTCGACCCAGCCGTGGGCTCCTTCTTCAATCCAGCGAACATCATTATTGCGCTCCAGCTTTACTTTTGCAGGCCCCATTAATTCGGAATATTTTTCTTTTACAAATCTGTTACGGGGTTCGCCTCTCTGGCCGGGCACACAGAGCCAATCAGTGTAAACTCTTAAAGTTCCCAGTTTATCAAGGGCGTTAACCAGCCATGTGCCGTTGGTCATACCGCCGTTCCAGTTTTTAGACCAGATATAGTTGAGCTTAAGGCTATTGGCCATAAAGATTTTTGAAATCAGATATTCATTTTCACACAGGCAAAAAATTAAAGTGTAAACCTTTTCTTTGCCCCAGGCGTGGAACTTATATTCAAAACATCTACCGCTGAACTCACAATTATCATGAATTAGATTAGGCTCTTTAATCGAAGGTAGCTCTCTAAAACTGATAAGCTCAAAATCACCATGAATGCCCATTTCATAGGGCATAATATCTTCGCCGGCCTCAAATTCATGATAAAAATTTACGTCAGTATGAATAAAAAGATCAGGAAAATTGTCAGAATCATCTTCGAGAGCCGAAAAATCGGCTTCAGGCTGATCATTTTCGGCTCTTTCGCTCCAAGGCCTCTTGCCGGAACAAAAATAGTCGACATCACTCAAATCAGTACCGGCTGAGGGATAAAAACAAATACATTTATACTGCTTTAATTCATTTACCAGACTTTCCTCGCCGGTCACTCGAATCATCTCCTTCTGCTAGAGATATTTTTAAGGTTTCTGATGAAGTTGTTGAAAACGATTTTTCAGCCCAAGCATTTTCGATATAGAGACGGGTAGATTATCTATTTGAATCTCGGCTGGAAGCACATAGATGAGAGTTCGTGCAAGCTTATGGGCACGAACAGAGCTGGTTGTTTCAAACTCTTTAAGTACGTTCAACCACCATGGCGCAATTTCGTTTCTCAGGGTCTGGCCGGTATTAACATAAATCAGAAGCTCGTCGTGGGGGTCATCAAGCACAGCTCTGTTAATTATCATCTCAGCCTTGTAAAATTCACCGAACTCCGAAATTTCGCATGACTCTTCGATAGGCCAGCCATAACCGGGCTGATTGATTTTTATATTTTTCGGTGATGGGTCGGGCCATGTTTTCTGGGGAACAAAAACCTTTACCGAATAAAGATTAGTCGGGGTACTTCCTTGAAAAAGATCAATATAAGCCGACATAATTGGTTTATGATTAAAATCTCGTATCTCAAATTGTTTAGGCTTATCCTGCAGCTGAATAAGAGCACTGTAATCAACTATTCCATTTTGAATTGGAATTTCTTTCTCTTCAGGCAGATAGCCGGGAGCGGAAACCGAAACTTTTATTGAATTACTCCACGACAATTTACATTTAACGTAGGCATGGGGAATAATTTTCATCAAGCTGGTTCGTACATCGACCGCGACCTTGTATTTGCCAACATTATACGGGTTTGCCTGCAAGTCGGCATTAAAACAAGCAGAAAAAATAAAACAAACAACAAACAAAAACCAGGCTGTTTTACTTAAATCTCTATACTTCTTAACCATAACAATTAAATTGTATCACGAAATTCGCAAACAACAAAATTTGTGCCTTTACCTCAGGTAAAAGTTCTGATATTTTTTAACCCAGCTAGGTTTCTTTATAACAGTGATACAGCGCAACAATCTTTTCTCGACACAGGGGTTTATGAACAATTTAGAATTAATTGAAAAACTTACTAACCTACACGGCACGTCAGGGTATGAAGACGAGATAATCAGATTCATCAGCCAAAATTACCCCCAGCTGACCCCTGAGCGGGACAGCATCAATAACCTGTATTTAAAATTCGACTCTAACAAGTCCAAAAAGCCAGTTGTCGCTCTTGATTGCCACAGCGATGAAGTCGGCTTCATGGTCGAACACATTAACAGCAACGGAACCATCTCATTTCTTCCGCTTGGCAGGTGGCATGCCGCTAATATTCCTGCCCATGCTGTTATAATCAAAAACTCCAGAGGTGAATACGTAAAAGGCGTTATTGCCAGCAAACCTCCACATTTTATGAGCGAAAAAGAAAGAAACAGTCTTCCCTTGCTGGAAGACATGGTAATAGATATTGGCACCGGATCTTACGAGGAAACTGCAAATACTTTTTCTATAGAAACCGGAAACCCGATTACCCCGGATGTCAGTTTTTCATACAATGAAAAAATCGGAATTATGAGAGGCAAGGCATTTGATAATCGACTGGGCTGCGCCGCAGTATTATCTTCTCTTTCATCTTTAACAAAACAAAACCTTGAGGTTGCCCCCGTTGGCCTTATTTGCTCCCAGGAAGAGGTTGGAACGAGAGGGGCACAGGTTGCAGCCAACAAAGCAAAGCCCGATTTTACCCTGGTATTTGAGGGCAGTCCTGCCGATGATACTTTTAAAAATAAAAGCGATGCCCATGGCATTCTAGGCCACGGAATACAATTCAGGGTAATGGATGCCGGCATGATAACAAATCATCGAGTTCACAAATTCGCCTGCGAAATTGCTGCCAAAAACAATATTCCCTTTCAGGTGATTGCCCGAAACAACGGTCACACAAATGGTTCACGCTATCATGTAACTCAGAACGGCATTCCATCACTTGTTGTTGGTATTCCTTCACGCTATATACACACCCATTATTCCTACGC
>JBNJGH010000226.1:3073-4404 GCA_051747585.1 Candidatus Rifleibacteriota bacterium | reverse complement strand
TTATTTATTTCTGAAGCTTTAAGCCAGACAAAATCTTCATTGGCCGGTTTTTTTTGAACGCCTTTAGCCCGGCTACCTGCAATCAAGCCAATTTCATTGTTCTGCTGAGCTTCTGACTGTGGAACTGCAACCTCATCAAAGCTTTGTAACAAATTAGTGAATTTATTTTCATCAAATGCAAACAACTGACTTCCAGCCATTAAACTTATAACTGCAATCAGTAAAATAGTCTTTTTCATAAACCCCTCCATAAGAGACCGTATACTTTAACTATAAGAATCAAACCCCAAAGTGTAAAGAGCCCCAGCAATTTTACCAGTCATTACTCCATTTATTTTTTAATAACAGTTTCAAGACATTTAGATTGCTTTACTTCGACTCCGCTCAGCAACCAAAAAGGGTTGTCATTGCGAGGAGTGAAACGACGAAGCAATCTTTATTTTTCAAGAAAAACAAAAAACTCTGGCAAACAGCTAATATTATAAAATGGAGTATTACAGACCATATTATCGCAATGTTAGAATTTTGGAACTTTTTTGTAAATCTGTTAGTCTAAATTTAGTAGAAAAATACAAATGGGAGGTGAAATTTATGGAATGGAAAAAACTTGCACCCTGGAACTGGTTTCAAAAAGAAGAAGAGATTCCCTTAAACCGAAAAGACAATCAACTGGACAGGTTCAGCAGGGATCCAATGAACGAAATGCAGACAGAGTTTAACCGTTTTTTTGAAAATTTTGCTAAAAATTTTGGGGACAATAATCTGGTAAATAATGCCAGAGAATTTAGTAACAGCTTCTTTAAAGAAAACGGTAAGTTAAAACCCTGCCTTGATATTTCAGCGACTGATAAAGAATATCAGATAACAGTAGAACTACCAGGCATCGAACCGGAAGGTATTAAGCTTGAACTTAGAGACGATCACCTGATCGTTACCGGTGAAAAAAAACATGAATCTGAAGTTGATAAAGACAACTTTTATCGTATCGAGCGCTCTTATGGTAACTTCAGACGAATTCTTTCGCTGCCGGAAGATTCCGATCAGGAAAACATCAATGCAAACTTTAAAAACGGCATTATGTCGATACGTATACCCCGCAAACAATTGCCTGGTAAAGGCTCAAGAACAATTGAAGTGAAAGCTTGTAACCACGAAGGTCCCTGCCCTCCTGAAGATTAAGTTCTGGGGTCTGACCTTGCAGGCAAAATACTCTCTGAAAGTCAGGTTCCCAAATAGAAATCGGTTTGCAGAATTTCCTGCATAAAAGCTAAGTCGGCTCATCAACTCTCCTCAGACAAAATAAAGGCCTGCAAGTCAGGCCCTCTTTTTTT
>JBNJGH010000226.1:0-2973 GCA_051747585.1 Candidatus Rifleibacteriota bacterium | reverse complement strand
ATAGAAATCGGTTTGCAGAATTTCCTGCATAAAAGCTAAGTCGGCTCATCAACTCTCCTCAGACAAAATAAAGGCCTGCAAGTCAGGCCCTCTTTTTTTTCTGACTTGCTATAAAAAATATCTTTATTATCATTAAACAAAACAGAAGATTAAATTAATTTTATAAGGGTTCTTTTATTATGAATTATCCGGAGTATTTTGTTTTAGGTTCAGTTTTCATTGTTGGGGATCTGTTCTTATTTTATCGAGCTCTGCGAATAAAATTAAGAATAAAAAAAATAGCAAATCTACCGGTCACATCTATTGCAAAATTAGACAAAAAGTTCCTTGGAAAAATTGTAAAAATCAGAGGAAAAGTGTTACCAACCGAAAAAATTGAAAAGGCCCCCTATTCAGATCGAGAGTGTTTATTTCATCATTCAATCAGAAAAGATCTTGTTGAACACGAAAATAAATTTAACACCAACGGCGAAAAAAATTATTATACTTATCTTACGATGGAAGAATTTAAAAGTTCCAAACCCTTTTTCATAAAAGATTCAACAGGCGAAGTTTTAATTTACCCTGAAAACATTTTTATTGACGGACGTCGTATAATTGGGGGAGACATGCCTGATCTTATTGAAATCTGGTCTAAAGATGGCACTCAATTTGATTTTGATTTTGAACCTGATAGAAATGCAGAAAAACGAAAAAAGCTGGAACAGATTTTAATACCTAAACAGACAGTAATGGCTGTTGGCGAACTGGTCTTTAATCATGGGCAAATTACACTGATTAGTCCTGAAAATAAAAATGAAATGGGATTTGTAACAGTTCAAACTCTTACGGAGCTAACTCAAAAGAGCAATAGACAGTTTAATACTTATATTGCTGTAATTCTTTTTTTCCTTACTATTGGTGTTTCTGCAATCTACTATTCACTTATATCTTGATCATGGACTAAATAAATCATTTCTAAGTGCCGGTATCTGCTCTTTTCTATTAACTTGCTAATTTTTATAAATTGATTATTCTAAAATGAAGTAGCTGATTGAATTAATCTTATAAAGGATTTTTTATGGAAACTGAAGGATATGTAGGATTTGCAATTTTAGGGATATTTTATTTGCTTATTGTTTATGGGTTACTTTCAAGGGCATTGAAAATAAAGCTGAGATTAAACAAAATAATTAAGCTGAAGCCTTCTTCGATTAAACAACTTCTTAAAAGCAAACCGGGTAAAATTGTTAAAATTTTGGGAAAAGTGACTTCGGAGCATATAAAAAAAGCTCCCTACACTAATCGTGACTGTGTGTTCCACCACTCGACCAGGAAAGACCTGGTAGAAGGAAAAGACAAAATAGAACTGGATGGCGAGAGAAGACAAAATTTTTATTATATGACAATGGAGGAATTTAAAAGTTCTGAGCCATTTTATATTGAAGACTCCACCGGTAAAGTTTTAATTTATCCTGAAGACATATTTATTGACGGCCGGCGTGTCGTTGGCGGCGAGAGTCCGGAGCTTATGGCAAATTACTCAAAAAAAGGAACACAATTCGATAATGATTTCAATGCTCACAGCAATGCAGAAGAACGTAAAAAATTAGAGCAGATTTTAACACCAAAGCAGCCGGTAATAGCAGTTGGGGAACTGGTTTTTAACAACGGTCAAGTTTCGCTTATCAGTCCGAAAAGCAAAAACCAGATGGGCTTTGTAACTGCTCAAACTCTTAGTCAGATCAAATCAAAAGCCAATAAATATTTTTTGATTTACTTCGGCAGCCTTATAATTGTCTCAATACTTGGCGGACTGGCTGTTTATTATGTGTATCCATTAATTTAAAAAAACGCAATAAAAAAGCCCCGGTCGAAACCGGGGCTTTTTTATTGCATTTTGTTGCGGTTAAACAATCTTTTTGCCGCGTTTTACATAATGGGTATGTAAAAGCTTGTGAGATTTGTGTCCGCATGGTCCATCCGGCAGAAATTCTGCATAGATTTTGTTGACGGTTGGGTTTTCATGTGATTTACGTGAATAAAGCTGTTTTTCTTCTTCGTAAATCGCATTAGCTCTTGCTTTTCTGATTTCTTCAGAAGTTGGGATAGGCTGTCCGCCGCCGCCGAGGCATCCGCCCGGGCAAGCCATGAATTCGATGAAATGACATTCGCTGAATTTTCCGCCGGCTTTAATGTCTTCCATAACTTTTTTGGCATTTGCAGTTCCATGACATACGGCAACTTTTAATTTAGCACCTTTAAGGAAGCTGAAATCTTTCAAGCCGTCAAGAGTTTTACTAAGCAATTCTGGAACAGGGCCGGCTGCCGGCACTTCAAGTTCCATATATTTTACGCCATCAAAACCACGAATCGGTATAATATCGAGGTTTTCGAAAACATCTTCTGATTTGATACCGGTTACTACTTCAACAGCGGTTCGAAGTGCTGCTTCCATAACACCACCTGTAGCACCAAAAATAAGGCCTGCGCCGGTTGCTTCGCCTATTGGATCATCGAAATCGCTTGGGGGAAGGTTTGGCAGATCAAGACCGGCTTCTTGAACCATTTGTGCCAATTCACGGCTGGTAAGGCCATAGTCTATATCTTTGTAGCCGCTATCCTGCATTTCAGGGCGGTTACATTCGAATTTCTTGGCTGAACATGGCATAAGAGCTACAGAAACAATGTCTTTTGGATCAATGCCGGCAGATTCTGCATACCAGGTTTTGATTACAGAACCGAACATCTGCTGAGGACTCTTACAGGTTGAAAGATTGTCAGTAAATTCAGGATAAAAATGTTCAAGATATTTTACCCAGCCTGGTGAACAAGAGGTGAATTGCGGTAATGCAACTTCTTCTTTGTCTACCAGAGCTTTTTTAAGTCTAATCAGCAGTTCTGAAGCTTCTTCCATGATGGTAAGGTCGGCTGTGAAGTTGGTATCAAAAACTTTGTCGAAACCACAACGTTTGATTGCAGTATTCATTTCTC
>JBNJGH010000225.1:0-4405 GCA_051747585.1 Candidatus Rifleibacteriota bacterium | reverse complement strand
CCTTTCTACGCCTGGTTTATCAAACGAGGCAAGAACGGGAATAGAACGCACCACATCCACATGATCGAACCTCACTTCGAGCACTGGGACAGACTTTTATTTAGGGACTACCTGATCGAACATCCAGGCGTTGCCAAGGAGTATAGCGATCTCAAAATGAGACTCTCCGGTACGCATCAGAACGACCGCGTAGCGTACACGCAGGCCAAGAGTGACTTCGTCAGGCGAGTTACTGCAATGGCCAAGCAGTACTACGAAAAGGCCCAACCAGCGCATGCACCGGACGCGCTACTGCGCGCCGGTGATGCTTAACGTTCGGCTTCTTGAATGAAATGACTATATGCCAGAATGAAGAAGGGATAGTGACTCAGAGCAGCAATAATAATATTATTTGGTTGTCACTCTTGGTGGCGGTTACTTTGATCGTTACTTCCTGCGGAAATGAACGATCGTGGCTTCCCACGGAGTTCAAGCTGGAACGAGTATTATATAAAACGGGTAAATCTCACCGGTTTGGCCCCGGAGGAATCAATCACTCCTTTACCGTTTACGAACTCCCCCAAGAAGTCTCTGCAACTATCTCAGACAAAGGATTGCCATATCTTAATTCCCTGCCTTCAGTGATTGCTCTTAAAAAGCGGAGTAAACCGCCAAAAGTTTACGAATATGAAGTCAAAGACGGCCAAAAGATTCCCACAATGACCGGACCATGGTGGGGCCCTTTCGTTAATTGGTATACCACCCCCGTCCCCAAGGAGAAGAAATGGCTGCGATATGGGCGCGATTTAGGTAAGGAATGGAAGCCTTCAATCAGAACTTTTTATATGTCCCACAAGGGAGATAATGTAGATAATATTATTTCAACGATATCACCTGAATTCAGAGACAAATTTCAAAAAGCTATTTCCACGCCTGGCAATTTTTATGCTTATGGTGCTTATCGAGGGATGTGCCTTGTTGTTGTTTCACCTAAGATGGGTAAAGTATTCTATTTGTTTAGAGACTAAAAAAATTATGTATCCATGTATGCGTTTTTGAAGTTAAAAATATACGCCGAACAAATCGCTGCACTGGTTTTTAGCTCCGCTGTGCTTCGCAAAAAATAGTGAGCTCAAACGTTGTGCAACAAAACAGATAGCGAGGTAAATAAAAATGCAGGTTACAGAACGTGTACACGCGATAAAAATACCGTTTAAAGTTCCTATTTCTCAAGAAGTTTCACTAGATAGATTCGCGTATATATATCTTGTTTTTGGAGACAAAATACATTTAATTGATAGTGGCGTGGC
Source organism: Candidatus Rifleibacteriota bacterium (assembly GCA_051747585.1). GTDB lineage: Bacteria > Muiribacteriota > Ozemobacteria > Ozemobacterales > Ozemobacteraceae > DYKG01. Next base: position 3,116 of record JBNJGH010000225.1, on the reverse strand, counting down.
CGGTTCTGAAAAGGCAATTCTGGCGTACATAAAAGAACATGGTCAAGAGCCGAAAGACGTTTCTTCTTTAATTCTCACCCATTCCCACCCTGATCACATTGGAGCAGCCAAAAGTATAAAAAAGCTGACTGACTGTACTGTTTTCGCCCATAAAGCTGAACAGGATTGGATTGAAGATACTGAACAACAATTTAAAGACAGGCCGGTCCCCGGATTTCAAACTCTTGTGGAAGGCCCTGTAGAAATTGATCGATTTATTATTGATGGCGAAATATTAGAATTGGAAAATGGCATAATTTGCAAAATAGTTCATACCCCTGGTCATTCAAAAGGGTCTGTTTCGTTACTGTTTGAAGAGGACAAATCTCTATTCACAGCAGATGCGTTAATTTCCCCTGGTAACTTGCCAATATATGAGAATATTTCAAATTCCATTGCCTCTGTCAGATCATTACAAAAAATAGAGAATCTGGAATATTTGTTCTCATCCTGGGAGTCTCCAATTCAAGGGCGGAAAAATATAAGCAAGAGAATGGATGAAAGCATATCATATCTCAAGCGCATCCATACTGCCGTTCTTAACAACAGCAATAATTCATCACAGCAAAATATTATGGAGTTATGCCAAAAAGTAGTCAGTGAGCTTGGCCTGCCATCTTTGGCTGTTATGCCGCTTGTTGCCAAAGCATTCGCATCAAGTGTTGCTGCTGAATCAATTTAAGTGCATTGCACAACAATCGAATTCAGCGGAGGCAAAAAACCGCGCCGCTGATTTATACATTATATGCTGTAGCAACACTCACGGGGGGGAAGATGAAAGCCATCAATTTAAAAGCCGAAGCCGCAAACATTCAAAATTTGTTTGAATACAAAACGATTGCAAAAATGAACGGTCATACTTTCACCCTCATTAAAGCAAAGAATCGTACTCTCGATTTTCATATGCATCAAGAATCTGACGAAGTATTTTATATTGTTGAAGGGCAAATGAAGCTTGAATTCAGAGACAGGATGGTGCACCTAAATGCCGGCGAAATGTGTGTCGTGCCGAAAGGCACAGAGCACCGCCCAGTCTGTGAAACAGATGTGACTGCGATGCTTATCGAATTCGATGGAACATTGACAACTGACAATACTGGTGGCGGATATATGAAGTAAGCCGGCATATAACCAGCGTGTGCTGGGGTCAGCGAGGAGCATGCCGCCCCAGACACGCGGCGTTAGAAATTTACAATATGAATATCTTAATTGTTACCGCACACCCTTTAAAGAATAGCCTCTGTGGACTGTTTTCTGAAACAGTGGCAAGCAGTCTCAACAATATGGGGCATGAGGTTCAATTAGAGGATTTATATCAAAAACAGTTCGATCCAGTTCTGTCAATTGATGAAAGGATATCGTACTACAAAGAAAGCTATGATTCTTCAGGGGTTTCACCAGAAATAGAAAAATTGGTGAATTCCGATGCATTGGTAATCATCTTCCCGACATGGTGGTTTGGCTTTCCAGCAATATTGAAGGGCTGGTTTGATAGGGTTTGGGCTCCTACCGTAGCTTATGACCATGCCAACAACTACGGCCCAATCAAACCTAAGCTTTTGAATTTAAAAAAGACATTTGTTGTAACAACTCTGGGTGCACCTTGGTGGGTTGACCGCATCATTCTCAGGAGACCAATTAAACGCACACTGCGTTTTGCCCTATTAGGAGCCTGCGCCAAAAAATGCAATTTGAAATTTCTGTCTTTTTATAAATGCGAATCCGTTGATTCGCTGCGAATCGAAAAACAATTACACAAAATTGAATCTGAGCTAACGAAATTCTTTGGAAATAATTCTCACCATGCGGCTCAAGGAGACGGCGAAAAAGCGCGTCGCCCCTGAGCCGCCCGTAGACAATTGAAGGACTGAATCATGGACATTTGGAAATTCTTTAACATCACTCACCGCGAACACGTGGTGTGCAATCCTACGAGCGAGGAGAAACTGACGCGTCTCGTGGAGCTCCTGCGCCTCCCGACCGGCGCACAGGTGGTTGACATTGCGTGTGGGAAGGGCGAGTTCCTGATTCGCCTGGCCGAAGCCTATGGCGTTTGTGGTGTGGGGATCGACATCTCTCCTTTTTTTATCGCCGAAGCAGAGAGAAGAATCAAGATGCGGGCATCGGGCGCGGGCATCACTTTCACTCAAATGGATGGGGCGGATTTCAAACCAGACGAGCCGGAAGGCCTCGATCTGGTATCATGTATCGGTGCGAGCTGGGTTTTCGGGGGGCACGCTCATACCCTCGAAGCCCTGCACCGCATGGTGAAACCCGGCGGCTGGGTAATCGCGGGAGAGCCATACTGGCGGCGGGAGCCGTCCGAGGACTACCTGGAGGCATCCGGGGTCGCAAAAGAAGAATTCGGGAGCCACTTCTCCAATGCAGAAGCCGGAGAGCGTCGAGGATTGGATCTCGTCCACACCATTGTGAGCAGCAGCGACGACTGGGACAGGTACGAAGGCCTCCAATGGTACGCGACGGCCGAGTACACGCGCACCCATCCGGATGATCCGGACGTGGCGACGGTGGTTGAGCGAGTGGAGAAGGCCAAGGCAACATACCTGCGTTGGGGGCGCGACACGCTTGGTTGGGCCATCTACATGTTCAGGCGGCGCACTCCCCGGCTCCCGAGTGGCACGTCACCGGATTGATCGGAAACAAGGCTGGCGTTCAAAATATGTCAAGTGCAACAATTAAGATTTTTTTAGTCCATGGCGATCCGAAACGATTAAGAACGGCAAAACTTTCAAACTGGACCGGTAAAGGCAGTTGCAGGACCACGCAGCGCATTTGAAGGAATGATCGGGCGTGAAGAGGCCTGGAACTTACGAAGCGGAGCTGACAGACAAGCAGGACGTTGAGGAGATCAAGGCTATAATCAAAACCCATAAAAAATAATGGGACAAGAAACGGTTTCAAAAATTGTATATCTTTAATTGACATATCGAGCATAATAATGTATATGTCCTTAGGACATATACATTATTATGCTCACTTATCCATCTGTTCTTTTAACCAAATTTCAGGGTTAATGTAAATTCAAAAAAGTCTTGACAAATTGCGTAAACTGGTAT
>JBNJGH010000224.1:0-4407 GCA_051747585.1 Candidatus Rifleibacteriota bacterium | reverse complement strand
GATGTTTCCTATCTTCCGAAGCAATTTGTCGGACTACAAAACTATACAAGATTGCTAAGCTCGCCTGATTTCTGGCAGGCATTCAGATTTACTCTGGCATATGCTGTTGCCGCAGTCTTTTTTGAAGCTTTTTTCGGCGTTATTTTTGCTCTTTTGCTTAACGAAGCCTTTCCGGGTCGCGGAATACTCAGGGTAATAATCCTCATTCCCTGGGCAATTCCCACTATTGTTTCAGCTCGAACCTGGCAGTTAATATACGAATACACCTATGGGGTCATGAATTTTCTTGTAATGAATGTCGGGCTTGTGCCTGAGCGAATAAACTGGATGGGAACCGAAACCGGAGCATTCTGGGCACTGGTTTTTGCCGATGTCTGGAAAACCACTCCTTTTGTTGTATTAATTCTACTCGCAGGTTTACAGGCAATACCCGAAGACCTTTACAAGCAGGCAAAAGTTGACGGAGCAGGCTTATTCAGACGTTTCTATAAAATAACTCTACCGCTGCTCAAGCCTGTTCTGGTAATTTCACTTATTTTTAGAACAATAGATTCGCTGAGAATGTTTGATCTGGTCTATGTTTTAACCGGCGGTGGGCCGGGAGGCTCTACGCGGACTCTTTCCTACCTTGGTTTTGAAGCCTTTGCCAACGACAACTTTGGCATGGGTTCAACGGTTTCGGTAATTACCTTTATTATTGCCTTTGCAATAACCTTGATTTACCTGAGAGCAGGAAAATTTTCGGAGCAGTTAAAATGACAAGAGAAAACCTGATAAAAAACTTTCTGATTTTTGCTACCAGCATGTTTCTACTTGCTTTCACTCTGGGTCCTTTTATATGGATGATCTGGATATCTCTTGCCGACAAAGCTGATTTTTTAATTACCGGCGAAGTAAGCTATTCTTTTAATAATTATTATCAGGTTTTAACCTCTGAATCGCTTCATTTCCTCGATTATTTAAAAAACAGTCTGTTAATTTCTGTCATTACTGCCGCACTGGTAACTTTGTTTTCGAGCATGGCCGCCTATGCTGTTTCAAGAATGCGTTTTCCGGGCAGATCGCTCATTCCCCTGGCAATTCTAGCCATGTCGATGTTTCCACAAATCAGCATCGTTGGTTATCTTTTCGAAATGTTTTCAAAATTTGGCTTGATCAATACCCACATGGCACTGATACTTCCTTACATAGCCTGGACAATCCCCATAGCGTTATGGATAAACATGAGTTATTTTACCCAGATACCGCTGGATCTTGATAAAGCTGCTCTGGTCGATGGTGCCGGTCGCATGAAAGTTTTGTTTAAAATTATTTTTCCTCTTGCCCTGCCGGGAATTTTTTCTTCGGCGCTACTGGTATTTATTGCCTGCTTCAATGAGTTTCTATTTGCAATTATGCTTACAATTGATTATACCGCCCAAACTCTGCCCGTAGGTATAGCCCTGTTCCAGGGGCTGCATGGCGAGATTCCATGGGGCAATCTTATGGCGGCTTCCGCCATCGCATCAGTTCCACTTGTAATCATGACCCTGATTTTCCAGCGCTACATTGTTCAGGGCTTAATGGGCGGAGCAGTTAAAGGCTAACCTGGAGGTAATAGTATGGACGCCACTAAAATACAACTCAAGAATCTGTCAAAAAGCTTTAACACCTTTCGTGGCAGAATAGATGTCTTAAAAAGTATAGATCTTGAGATACAACCGGGAGAATTTTTTGTTCTACTCGGGCCTTCAGGCTGTGGGAAAAGCACTATGCTAAATCTTATAGCAGGCCTCGAGAAACCCACTCAAGGCTCACTTCAGTTTGACAAGGATTTAATCGCCGATGCAGAAGGGAAGTTTCTTGGGCCATTTGAGCGCGATATATCAATGGTTTTTCAAAGCTACGCTCTTTATCCGCATATGACAGTCGAAGCCAATATTGCCTTTCCACTTACCAATTTACCTGAAGCTCCTTCAAGCGAAGAAATTACAGAAAAGGTAAAAAAAGCAGCTACTTTGCTGCAAATTGATCATCTGCTCGATCGAAAACCGTCAGAGCTTTCGGGAGGACAAAGACAGAGAGTTGCCATTGGCAGAGCCATCGTAAGAAACCCAAGGGTTTGTCTGATGGATGAACCGCTCAGCAACCTGGATGCAAAACTGAGAAATGAAATGCGGGCCCATCTCAAAGATCTGCAACAAAAGCTTGGCGTTACAACCATTTACGTAACCCATGACCAGCTCGAAGCCATGACTCTGGGCCACCGAATCGCCATATTGGACAAAGGAATAATTCAGCAGGTAGGAACACCGGTAGAAATATACCGCAAACCACAAAATGAATTTGTTGCCCGCTTTATAGGTTCTCCGACCATGAACATGGTCAGTGGGGATATAGTAAGTGAAAATGACAGTTGCTGGTTACATTCTGAAGAGTTAAAAATAAAATTCCCTGAAGAAACCTGCAAATTGCTCAAAGAAAAAGAGCTTAAAAAAGTAACCCTGGGAATCAGACCGGAGCGACTCTACCCTGCAGAAGAAGGTAAAGGTAATTTAACTCTGCCCGTCAGCGTAACCGAAAACATTGGTCCTGAATTTCTTGTTTATTCTTTTCATAAGCAGGGCCATATTGTGGTAAGACTACCTGAAGAGCCTCAAGGCAAAACCCTTGCCTTAACCTTTGAGCCGCAATATCTTCATTTATTTGACCAGGACGGCAACCGCATCAGTCAGTAATTCCTGAAAAACTCATATTAGAATGTTTACAATCACTTTTGTTTTATTTCCGCAAATCCAGGAATTTTAACCACAGAGGACGCCGAGGTCACTGAGCTGATTTTTAATCTTTTTGAGCCATTGTTTCCAGTAACAACAAGCCCTCAGAAAAACACCAGTGCTTTTCTGAGGGCTTGTTGTTACTGGAAAAGCCATTCGGTTAAAACCGATGGCTGATTGTCCTGTTGGACAATCCATGGCTGAAAAAGATTCTCTGTGCTGCTCTGAGAACTCTGTGGTTAATAATAATTGCCGGAGAATTGCTCCAGTTCAGCTAATTCACTCTTATTTGAGGTGGTAGACGTGGAAGCTTTCGTAGATAAAGGCCCGGTCTTGTTTGAAGAGTTTTTCTGAAAGTTCGGGCTCATACTCGAGGTGCTTGAGATTTTCGGCATCCAATTCGCGGGGGCGAGCCAGAGTATAACGCCAGGCCATACGTGCTTCGGGTCTTGCCAGCTCGACAACTTCGCGAATGATTGAGTTAAATACTTCGTTGGTCATCCATTCAAAAATATTGGAAATATTAAACCTGTCATAGCTTTTGGGACCATCTTTTTTAAGAACGTCACCAATAGTACCCTGATAAATTTCAAGAGCACCAATATTCTTTTTAAGCCTGGGAAAGTTTTCGCGTAGCAGATAAGGCGACATGCCATTTTCGTGATAATGACCGCCAAGCAGCATCAGACTCATAAAAAAGTTGTCAGGATTATAAAATCTGGTCATTCCCAGTGTTCTTTTGCGATTAAGATTCGCGGCAAAATCATCGATATCGACCTGAGCAAAAGAGTGGGCACCTTTAACCAGGCTTAAAATGGTACGATTCAACAATATTCTATGCAGGGCATTCCATTTTTTCTTACGGAAATTTTTATAGATCTGGCGTTGTTCTTCGAGATCTTTAGCCTGAAATAATTTTAAAATCTGGTCTTCACCATATAGCCATTTAAGAGCGGTTCGGTATAAAGCAAAAAACTTTTCGACCTTACCGCACATCATTACGCCATTTTTGATAATCTGCTGATTTTCATCCCAGAATTCAGTGGCATAAGCAGGCATGTGCTTCTTCACGAGATTATAAAGCTCAACTCTATATTCTGCCGGTCTTTCTGAGGTTTTATTATTTAGACGATAGAATGGAACCCCAAGCAATTCAATGAAATCATTGTATTCGAGTTCAATGATTGCAGCCCTTTTAAGCTCGAGCATGGCGAGCTGGGCAGGATTCAAGTCAATGGAAATAAGCTTTTTGGGGTCTTCAAGAAGCAAACATAAAGAATTACAGCCACCCGATGTAATCGATAGAATATTCTGGCCCGGTTCACATTTGAGTGAAAGTCTATTGAGTTCGGGGTCTTCCCATACATTACTGTAGACAATAGCAGGTTTCATTTATAGCCTCCTGAAAATCAGCTTTTTTCTTCAGAGTAATCAGAAGCAGGATTTTCTGAATCTGAAGTATTTTGACCTTGTTCTTCCGGCTTGTCATTTTCCGGTGAAGCAAAATCTGAAGCAAGAAAACGGCGCAGCAAACATATCTGAGCCGGCAATATAGTTAACTCACTTAAAAGAGCATTCAAGATCGTCAAAGAAAGCAAAACTCCAAAAAAGACAATAGACTTGATACTTGCAAAAACCATGAAAAGAAAGC
>JBNJGH010000223.1:0-4420 GCA_051747585.1 Candidatus Rifleibacteriota bacterium | reverse complement strand
TTTAACAGCTTTAAAATTATTTTTATTTTTAGCAGTCTGGTTAACCAGGTTATTAAAAAATTCCTCTGTTGGCTTATATTTATTTATGTTCATATTTGTCTTGCCTCATTTGTTTTTATCTGTTCAGGTTTATTATCGGTAAATGAAGCTGGAACAATAAAAAAAAATTATGCTAGAATAGCTATAAAGAATTGATAAAAGAGGTTTGTGAATGAACAAAACAGTAAAATTTGCTGAAGAACTGATTGATTTCTGTCACCGCAGTCCGACTCCATTTCATGCTGTAGAGCAGGTTGAAACAATTCTGAAAAAGAAAAAATTCACCCGCCTTGAAGAAACTGAAAACTGGAAAATTAAAGCCGGTGGAAAATATTACATCGTAAGAAACGATTCGGCTCTTATTGCCTTTGTTGCCGGCTCGGGCAAACCTGAAAAAACCGGCTTCAAAATTGTCGGCAGCCACACCGATTCACCCGGCTTCAGGATTAAACCTTCCCCGGAAATGGTTTCAGAAAAAAAATATTTGAAATTAAATACCGAAGTCTACGGCGGCCCTATTTTAAACACCTGGCTTGATCGTCCTCTATCTATTGCCGGCAGAGTTGTTGTCAACAGCAAAGATGTTTACAAACCCGATATTCACCTGGTTAAAATTGAAAAGCCCGTTTGTATCATTCCAAATATCTCAATACACATGAATCCAGATTTGAATAACGGCTTTAAACTCAACCGGCAATCCGACACCCTGCCTTTTCTTGGCATTCTTAACGAACGGTTACAGGAAAAAGGACTACTACAAAAATTCATTGCCAAAGAGCTCAAAATCAAACCAGAAGAAATTGTAGATTTTGATTTATTTCTTTATGATCACAACCCGGGATGCCTGGTAGGAATGGACAACGAACTGATTTCTTCAGGTCGAATAGACGACCTTCAGGCCGTACATGCCGGCATTAACGCACTGGTTAAAACAAATAAGAATAAAGCAACATGCGTTATGGTTTGTTTTGACAACGAAGAAGTCGGAAGCTCAACCCGGCAGGGCGCAGATTCCCACATGCTTGCATCGCTACTGGAAAGAATTGTTATTTCCGGAGGGGGAGGCCGAGAAGAATTCCTGAGGTCTCTTGCTCGATCCTTCATAGTTTCGGCAGACGGAGCTCACGCAGTACATCCGAACATGGGACATAAATGCGATCCGACAACCAGACCAGTTCTGAATCAAGGACTTGTCATAAAGATAAGTGCCAACAAAAGCTACACCTCTGACGCCCTTTCTGCTTCGGTTTTTTCCCAGTTATGTCGCAAAGCAAAAGTAAATACCCAGAATTTCGTTAATCGATCTGATATGCGCGGAGGCTCTACTATAGGTCCGATCAATGCGACCCAGGTGAGCATCAATTCGGTTGACGTAGGCGTTCCAATGCTGGCTATGCATTCAATAAGAGAGCTTTGTGGCGTAGAAGATCACATGGCCATGTTTAAAGCCTTGAGCTACTTTTTCAGCAATTAAAAAATGAAAACCAAAACTATAATTAAGACCTTAGTTGTAATTTTGTGTCTGTCACTGGTTGGCTTTGTGGTTTTGATTGCCTATCTGGTCAACATGATGTTAAATCGTCCTCAACTCGGCAATATCAAACCACTTGAGAATAAAAACTATAAAGAGTTCAAGACTAAAAATGAAAACGGGCATAAAATTCATGCTCTTTTTTATCCTGGCAAAAATTCTGATACCGTGGCAATTCTCTGTCACGGTCACGGTATTTCTCTGGGGCAGATGGGCGATATGGTCGAGTTTCTTTTAAATAACAATATTGCCATAATTCTTTTTGATTTTAGAGCACACGGAAAAAGCGAAGGAAAACTATGTACAATCGGGGGCAAAGAATTTAATGATATAAAAAATGTTATTAAAGCAGCCAAAAAAGAAGGATTTATTTTAGACAACACAAGACTGATAGCCTATGGCCGATCAATGGGAGCCGCCTCCCTTATAAACGGCTCTAAAGAACTCGACGAAATCGACGCATTTATTTTAGAATCCAGCTTTGAAAGACTAAGAAATATAGCGGCCCGTGACGCCTGGTATCACTGCAAAATTCCGAACTGCTTTTTTATTGATTTAACTTTTACAGCCACAGATCTAATAACTTCAGAAAACTATAGTAACAACAATCCGGTCGAAAAAATAAACGGAATTGGAAAAAGACCGACACTGCTCATTCACGACGGGCTTGATCACCGGGCAAATTCAGAAGCATTCGAAGCTCTAAAAGCTGAATTACCAGAAGCCGAAACTTTCGTTGTAAAAAATGCACGCCATGTAAAGGCACATAGAATAGACAAAGAAGGGTTCGAAAAAAAGTTCATGAATTTTCTTAAACGCAACAAACTTGTTTCAAATTGATAACAAATTAAAGGCGATTATATATAAAACTAATGCGCCCAGAGTTTCGACTCTTTTTCCAAAATGAGCCGAAAGTTTTCGACCAAGACTTATGCCGGTATAAGTCATAATTGAAGCAGTTATTCCGATAATTACAGCGGGCTTAATCAGGGACATTTTTGCTATTCCCATGCCAAAGCCGGTACCAAGGGCATCGATGCTTGTAGCTATAGAGAGTCCGATTAAAGAAAGTCCCCTGGTGGGGTCTCTGTCAATCTGTCCGTCTGTTTCGTCTTCTTCGGAAAAACTATCTTTTAACATCTTGGTCGCGATGACAAACATTAACAAAAAAGCTATCCAGTGATCGTAATCTTTGATCAAATCTACTACAGAGTTCCCGATGTTCCAGCCAATAACAGGCATTAGAAACTGAAAAAGACCGAAATGAAACCAGAGCCTGAAAGTCGCCCTAAGGTCAGGGTTTCTGGTGCCTACGGCAAGCCCCACTGCAAAGGCGTCACACCCCAGGGCAAAAGCAACGCCCAAACTAAATATATAATCATTTAACGACATGGAAACCTGCTGTAAATTATGTTATATTTCATTCAAATACTAACACATGGTTACACAGGTTGATAAGTACAACTTAAAATTTTACCAGGAGGTGTCAGCTTTGAAAAATCCACTGGTAGAAAGCTGGGAAGAAAAGCTTCAGGAACTTTTTGATAAAATAGATCGCCGGTTGGAAGAAAAATATGGAGACAAGTTCCCATTAAAACCTAACCGGCCTCCCCACCAGAAGGGTATAACCCCGGATTTAGACGGTTTATTCGATCTTGGTGTTTCTTTCTCTGCCGGCCTTGGTTCAGAGCTTGGGCCAGGTTATGTTTTCAGAGTAAATCTCGCAACCCTCAGCAAGGTACCCGAGGAATTTCTTGAAGAAATAGAAGACGAGGTCGTAGGCATGTTAGAAGAAGAATTGCCTGAATATTTTCCCGGCAAAAAGCTTGAAGTAGCAAGAGATGGGAATGTATATAAAATATATGGCAATCTCGACTTAAATTAGGATATAACTGCCCGGAAGAAGGCAGGCAAGGAAAAATACTGCAGATTTTTGTTTCTGCAGTATTTTTTTCTCTTTACCTGCAAACGAATTTAAGTACATTTTCTGATTAAACTTTAATTTGGGGAAACTCTGCAATTCGTGTAAACTGACTAGAATTGGCTTAAACAATGGAAAAAAACAATAAAATCGAAAACGAAAAAAGAGTTAAATGCCCCTTTTGCGCTGAATTGATTCTGCCAGAAGCCAGGATTTGTAGATTCTGCCATTCAAATCTTGAGGATAAAAAAACTACCAATCCAGAAAAGCCCGGAATTATAACATCTATCATTTCTAACATCATTTGCCCCGGCCTGGCTGCCTGGCGGCTCGGTCATAAAAAAAGAGGCGCAATAATTTTTGTTTTGATAATGGGTTGCCTTGTAATATATGCCCAGCAAATAACTCCCATAATTGACAAAGCGGTACAGACTGCTGTACGTACCGGCAACACAACCAAACTAAATAAATTAACAGCTAAGTTAGAAAACAATCCCTGGGGAGAGGGAGCTTTTTATATTTATATATACTCATTTATTGACATATATTTCTTAATTAATAAAAGCGAAAAACAAACCAATGACAAAACAAAAGAAAACTAAAAGAAAACAAAAAGTTATACTGCCGATTCTATTATGGCTGCTACCTCTTATTGCGCTCAATTCAGGTTTTTATTTCCTCAACGGCATCGATTTTCGTTGGCGTCAGCTTGAACAGGACAACAAAGCCAATCAGGAAATACAATCTCTTTCCGACGGTTCAAAGTTTTCATATCAGTTTTCAAAAATCAGCGGTCAGTACCGGGACTTTCTTAAATCTTCTTTTAAATCAGGTCTGTCGCAAGATCAGCTCAATAGATTTTTAAAGAAAAAAGCCAGAAGTATTTTTGCCAACCCCTTTCCTGAGAAAGACCTGTTTGTATTTAAAAT
>JBNJGH010000222.1:0-4421 GCA_051747585.1 Candidatus Rifleibacteriota bacterium | reverse complement strand
CTCGTGTTTTTCTGAAGGCTTGCTGAAGAAGGAAACAATGGCTGAAAAAGATTCTCTGTGTTCTCTGTGCGCTCTGTGGTTATTTTCTTTGTGGCTTTGCGACTTGGTGTGAGGAATTTTCTTTTCTGAAACCAACTGATGGTCGCAGACCGAGAATTGCTGATTTAGTTCGCCGAAATTGCCCGTCAACTATTTTACTGGTATAATTTTTACAGGTGATTTTATGAAAAAAATAATAATTTGCGACCCTGACATAATGATGGGAAAACCCGTAATTGCAGGAACAAGGATTACTGTTGAACTTATTCTTGAAAAACTTGCAGCCGGCGAAACTTACAAAAAAATCTATTCTGGCAGCCCTTGATTTCGCGGCTAAGACTATGCACAGTGATACTATTATTCCAAGGATTAGAAAACCGTTTTTAAAAATTTAAAAGAAATTTTGCCTAAATATTCATGCAGGTTTTTCCGATAACAGATAGCGGGTAAATATTATTCCCGTGATTCTAGAGAGTAACTTAACTCTGAAAAACTGAAAGGAACTGAAGTTCCATGATTAAACGGCATCGATCATACTTATTAAGTTGCATTCTTATGCTTACCATGTCTACCTGTGGCATGGCGCAATCTTACTATGAAGTAGCTCCCCCCGAGGGATATTCACCTTCAGAGTATCAAGAGCAACATTTGTATTCAAGCACAGGCTCTGATTACGTCAATGCTGACAGCAGCTGGGTCGAAGAAGACACTCTGCCGACAGGATATCAAACCTACACGATCAAAAAGGGCGACACCCTGGGTTCTATTTCCAAAAAGTTTTTTGGCACCAGTACAAAATGGCGCAAAATCGCAGGGGCGAATAATATTTCTGACCCGACAAAAATAAAAGTAGGGCAAATGCTGGAAATTCCAACAACCGAGTCAGAAGAAGGCCAGGGAGTGATATATCGTCAGCGTACGCGACATATAGCAGCCCCTGCAACTACTCAGGTAAACACAGCACCGGCTCCGGACCTACCGTTGCCGCCGGTAACTCAGGATGATGATGCCGTTATATATTCTGATGCCGGACTACCTCAGATAATTCTGCCCGGCGAAGAATCCAAACGCAAAAAAACCGACAATTATCATGTAACTTTCAATGGTCTTACCGGCCTGGTAAATACCTTCGCAGCTTACCCTCTCGGGGAGAATGTTTTTTCTACCGCTTTTGGTATTATCTGGAATAAAATAGCCCGACGTGAAGGCAACAGATTAAAAGACGGAGAAGACGGCGACTACTGGGAATTTCCCATGCTCATGACCTACGCCGGCGAAAGCTTCGAAGTGGCATTTAAACTCCCCTTCGAATCTTACGATATCTTTGCCCCTATCACTTACAATTTCAGAGACGGAAGCGATTCCGGCATGGGAGATGCTTCTTTAAGACTCAAATTCTCTTCAGAAAATGACGATATGGCTTCATGTCTTGGGCTTGGTGCCATTTTCCCAACCAGCGACATAGATATAGGCAATACCGAAAACGATAACGCCTGGGAAGTATTTGCCGGCATCTCGAGCAAGAAAAAAGATGGTGGAAACTTTCATGTTAATGGCGGGTATCAGGCCGGCGACGGCAACACCACCCACGAAGGCATTTTCGTAAACGCCGGTTTTGAATACGATCCTAATGAATCCTTCACCTTTATGGGCGAAATAAACTTTTATAACCGTATTAACAGCGGCAGAAGCACCGATCTTACTCTTGGCATGCGTTACCATGTAAAAGAGGGCATGTCACTTACACTGGCAGCACCGATAGCGCTGAGCAACGATATGTTCTTCGGCTATGACTACCGCATGCAGGGCATGCTACAGTATCATTACTGACGGCAAGACGGCAATAAAACTACTCTGCTAATTATTTCAATCAGCTTCAGCAGGGTAATAATTCAAATCTGATCAAGCCATCAAACAGATCGATTTGATTAACTTTAGCTTTGACTTTCTGTCCTGCGGCAACATCGAAACGAGGCCGCCGGCAATGTCTGAATCCGCAAAGAAAGTCTACATAAAAATAAACCTCGTTCATGCTTTGATCAACGACAGTTGCATCTAACAACAGTGTTTCATTTTTCCGTTTTAATTGGAGATATTTAAAGAGAAAATAACGATCGCGATCACGCATAATTTCGTCTGCACGCCTTATTGCCTCATCTGCCAACATTAGAACCTGCTCAAGATCATTCTGGCTGTAACAGGGTTTCTGTGTTCTGACATAGGATTTTATTTGTCGATGCAAAAGCAGGTCAGCATAGCGTCTTAATGGCGAAGTAACCTGAGTGTATCCATGAAGCCCCAGCGATGCATGCAACCCGGCGTTTGCGCTGACTGTTGTTTTTTTAAAAGTTTTTAATGCAGCAAAGAACTTTACCGGATCAAAGTCACCGGAGAAGTCGGCCCTGACATCGGCGGGCTCTTGAATGCGGTACAGGCAGGGAATTTTATTTAACTGGCAAAACCCGGCCGCGGCATGGTTAGCCCAAATCATAAATTCGGCTATCATAGAAGCAGTTAAATTTTCCCGGTTTACATGACTTACAGAGATTTGCCCGTCTTCTACTTTGATTTCGAGTTCAGGCTGTCGCGGAAAAACGGCTGCACCCATTTCTTTGCGCTTTTGTTTTAGTTTTTCAGCAAAGGCATAAGCACGGGCAAGCCAGTCATCAGATTTGAGTTCTTTATTGGCAGTATCATAATCAGTCGCTTTTTCTATTTTTATAATCGTTTCTTTGATGCTGACCTCAGAAAGCTCGAGCTGAGGTGAAAACTTTAAAATAATAGAAAGAGCTAAACGATCACCATTTGCCGATAAACTCAAACAGTCTTCTGACAACTGCGCCGGTAACATATGAATGCGACTGTCGGGCATGTAAATAGAGCTGCCTCTTCTCGCCGCTTCTCGGTCTAGAGGCGTTTCGGGTAAAATAAACTCTGCCGGGTCGGCAATGTGAACGTAAAGATTTACTGATCCGTCGTCTTCAGTCTCGAATGAAAATGCATCATCTCTATCTTTTGAGCCCGGCGTATCTATAGCCCAGGCCTTTAAATTTCTTAAATCAATTCTATTTTTTTGGCTGCTTAACTCATTATTAAACTTATCAATCAACTCAGAAACTACATCATGAATTTCTTCGGAAAAGTCAACCGGAACCCGGTATTTAAGCAATAAAAGGTTCTCATCTATATCCATTTCATTGCAACCAACCAGAAAAGCTTTTAATTTTCGCTGGTTTGCAAGTCCGGCTCTATCAAGAGCAGTAAACAATTTTTTGTTTATTTCTGATTCTGCTCCCCAGGCGACGAAATTTTTTAATTGCGAAAGTTCCGGCTTGAGCTCTTGGGCCAACTGCTTATTTTGTCTACTGTCTTTTAAAGCTTGAACCCAGGTTTGTATCTGTTGCTCTTGAGCTTCTTCTTTGGCCAGTTTTTGCAGGCTCTGTTCGAGTTCATCACGACTCACCGCAGTAAACAAATCATTTTTATAGCGAAAATAAAGCTTGTCATCGACCAAAGCTCTTAAAAGAGCTGCCGTTTCGTCTTCTTCATCTTCATCAAATAAAAAACCGGCTATTTCTGCTAGATCAAGGCTACGCTCTTCTTCGGCAAGTAATTCGTATAATTCTTCCAGATTCAGCTGTTTAACAAGCTTATTGCGTCTGGCATCTATTTCCTGCAGCTGATTTTTACCGGTTTCCCGTTCTTTTAAATTAACCTGCAGCTTTTTGGTAGCATGCAGAATTTTTTTCTCTGTAACACTTGTCTCTTTGCCGTTCGCTAAAAACAGCCTTACATTACCCTCAGCAGCATTTAAAACAGCAGCCAGACCAATTTTATTACCTTTTATGACATATTCTACGACACAACCTGCGACCAAGTTCATTTATTGCTCCATTCAATTGCTTTTATTATCTTAACACTAATTCATTAAAACAGAGAAAAAGAAAGAAATTTTCATTTATCGGCGTCTGGATGTATTCAGCAATTCTCAGTTAGCAATTCTTGGTCAATCATTATTAGATGGGTTTCAAAAGTTTTGGTTTATTTCTTTCAGTCAAATATCGAATTTTCACCACCGAGTTCACAGAGTGCACTGAGACGATTTTTTAATCTTTTTCAGCCAATGTTCCCAGCAACAACAAGCCCTCAGAAAAACACCAGTGCTTTTCTGAGGGCTTGTTGTTGCTGGGAAAGCCGGGCGGTGAAGCCGCCGGCTGATTGTCCAAAGGACAATCCATGGCTGAAAAAGATTCCTCTGTGGAACTCTGAGAGCTCTGTGGTAAGTTTCTTTCTGGCTTTGCGGCTTGGTGTGAGGGGGGGGGTATTCTGGTCTTCAAGCAGGCTGAGAATAATTAACCGAGAATTCCCAGGCAGTTTTAAAG
>JBNJGH010000221.1:0-4460 GCA_051747585.1 Candidatus Rifleibacteriota bacterium | reverse complement strand
TGAACTGGTTTGAAGAAAAGGGATACACCATTGTAAATGGAAAAGATATTGCACCTGAAAGTGATTCTCCTGACAGGGAAGATTACCGCGAGGTAATATTGAAAAGCAGGCTTTTATCAAGGCTTAAGCTTATTAATCCTGATATTCCTCATACTGCACTTGAGGAAGCTGTAATCCGTATTTCAAAGCCTGAAACTCCAATTCTCATAAAAAATAACAGAATTTTTCACAAATACCTTATTGAAGGTGTTTCTGTTCAATACCGACAAAATGATGAAATAGTTGATGATTATGTGAGGCTTATCGATTTTAGCAAGAGTAATAATAATGAATTTCTTGTTGTTAATCAGTTCAGTGTTTCAGGTACAAATAAAATCCGTCGTCCTGATATAGTTGTATTTGTAAACGGACTCCCGGTTGCAGTTATAGAGCTTAAAAATCCTGCTGATGAAAATGCCGATGTATGGGATGCATATAATCAGCTTCAAACCTATAAAGAAGAGATATCAGAGCTTTTTACATTTAACGAGGCCATGGTTATTAGCGATGGTATGAATGGGCGTATAGGTTCGTTAACAGCAAGTAAAGAATGGTTTATGCCGTGGAGAACCATTCTGAATGAAGACGATAGACCCGAATTTAAATTTCAGCTTGAAACCATTGTAAAAGGTTTTTTTGATAAACAATTGTTTCTTGATTATATCCGTTATTTTGTTCTTTTTGAAGTAAACGGAGACAATATTGTTAAAAAGATTGCAGGTTATCATCAGTTCCATGCTGTAAGAGAAGCTGTAAATGCAACTATTACGGCATCACGTCTGCCTGATAAAAATAAAATAGATGATCGCCGTGCTCCATGGGGAAAAGAGGTTGAACCCGGATCTAAAAAAGCCGGGGTTGTCTGGCATACCCAGGGCTCAGGAAAAAGTATTTCCATGGTCTGCTATGCAGGAAAGCTGCTTCAGCAGAGGGAAATGAACAATCCGACTATTATAATTGTTACAGACAGAAACGATCTTGATGGTCAGCTTTTTGATACTTTTAAAATGTCTAAAGATACTTTAAAGCAGACTCCGGTTCAGGCTGACGGACGTGAAGAACTTCGTGAGACTCTTGCAGCCCGGCAGGCAGGTGGAATTATATTTACCACAATTCAGAAATTCTCATTGCTGAACGGAGAAGAAAAACACCCTGTGTTAAACAGCAGAAATAATATTGTTGTAATTTCGGATGAAGCCCACAGAAGTCAGTACGGAGAAAAGGCAAAGCTTAACACAGCAACAGGAAAGTATACCTTTGGATACTCAAAACACCTTAGAGACTCTATGCCGAATGCAACTTTTCTTGGATTCACAGGAACCCCTATCTCAATGGATGATAAGGATACACGCGCTGTTTTTGGAGGTTATGTAAGTATTTATGATATTCAGGATGCTGTGGATGATGGTTCAACTGTTCCTATTTATTATGAAGCCCGGCTAGCAAAGCTTGATATTAACAGGGATGAAATAGACGAGCTTAATAATGAAGTAGAAGAAGTTATTGAAGATGAGGAAGATCTTTCAGTCAGGGAAAGTACAAAAAGCAGGTGGGCTGCCCTTGAAAAGCTTGTCGGGTCTGAGCCCAGAATTAAACAGGTAGCAAAGGATCTGGTAAATCATTTTACATCAAGAACAGAAACATTTCCCGGAAAAGCAATGATTGTATGCATGAGCAGGGAAATTTGTGTGGCAATGTTTAACGCTATAGTAGAATTAAAACCTGAATGGCAGGGAAAGCTTAATAAAGAATCTGTTGATAAAACAGGGTATTATGATGCAAATAACGGTACTCTAAGGGTTGTGATGACAGGAAGTGCTTCTGACAGATCAGAGCTTCAGAAACATTTATACAATAAGCAGCAAAAAAAGCAGCTGGAGAAGAGGTTTAAGGATAGTGAGGATGAATTAAAACTTGTTATTGTCCGGGATATGTGGCTCACAGGTTTTGATGCGCCTGTATGTCATACAATGTATGTTGATAAACCTATGAAAGGTCATAATTTAATGCAGGCCATTGCCAGGGTAAATCGAGTTTTTAAAGATAAACCCGGCGGTCTTGTTGTAGATTATATAGGAATTGCCAATGAACTGAAACAGGCCTTAAAAGATTATACCGATGCCAACGGCAGAGGAGAACCTGCCATTGATTCATACCAGGCCTATGCAATTCTGATTGAAAAAATGGATGTTGTACGCGGTATGTTTCATGGGTTTGATTATAGTGATTTTGAATTAAAGGCACTTCAGCTTCTTCCACTGGCTATGGATCATATTCTGGGCCTTGACGACGGTAAAAAACGTTTTTCTGATGCTGTTGCTGCAATCAGTAAGGCATATACTCTTTGTGGTACACTTGAAAAAGCAGAAGCCTTAAAAAAAGAGATAGCTTTTTTCTCAGCTGTGAAGTCAGCAATAAGTAAATATACCAGTGTTGATAAAAAGCAGAGTGAAGCGGAGCAAAATTCTGTATTAAAACAGATAATAGATAATGCGATAATTGCAAATGGTGTTGCAGATGTATTTAAACTTGCAGGTCTTGAAAAACCGAATATAGGGCTTTTATCAGATGACTTTTTAGAAGATGTAAAAAATATGCCTCAAAAAAACCTTGCTGTATCTTTGCTTGAACGGCTTTTAAAGGATCAGATTAAATCGAGAATGAAAAATGATGTGGTTCAGGAAAAAAAATATTCGGACAGAATTATTGAAACTTTAAGAAAGTACAATAACAGATCTGTTGAAACAGCTCAGGTTATTGAAGAATTGATTCAGATGGCAAAGGATATGGAAAAAGATGAAAAGCTTGCCGAAAAATCAGGTCTTAACACAGATGAAATAGCCTTTTACCGCGCTTTAATTCAAAATGAAAGTGCAGTAAGGCAATTAGGGGATATCAAACTCCGGGAACTTGCAAAATTTATCACTGAAAAACTTAAAAGCAGTACAACTGTTGACTGGCAGGTAAGAGACAGTGTACGTGCAAAACTGAGAATTCTTGTGAAAAGAGCCCTTAAAAAATGGAAATATCCTCCTGATAAATCAGAAGAAGCTGTAACACTTGTTCTTCAGCAGGCTGAGGTGTTGTCGGAGCATTGGGCTCACTGAACAAAAGTTGTTCGATTATACTATTTTATTGATATAAGTATTTATTTAATTCTTGCTCAGGATGGTTAATATTATACATTTATTCAGTTCTAAAAAATTGATTCAAGATTTTAAAAAAAAATCTATAACTCAAAAAGATACAATGAAATATTTGATAGTTGTATTGCTCTGGAGTTTACTTGCCAGTTTTTGTTTTGAATATCCACAGGAATACATTTCTGGAGAAGTAGTTCAATCAGAGCTTTCTTCTAAAGCTTATTTTATTCGCCTGGGTGTTCTTTTATTAATCCATATTTTTGGGGTATATATTTGTTTTTGGGAAAACAGCCGAGGTGATGGAGAAAACTTTATTGAAAGATTTATTTGCTTGTCTGTACCGATAGGTATAAAAATTTTGTTTTTTATTTTAATTTTATCTGTTTCCCAGGTCCTGCTTGAAGAATTGATTAAAAAAGAGATTTATTCATATGTTTTTGAAGGCGGTGCTTATGAATTTTTTTTTGATATTATATTAAAAATAATTTTTTATTTTTACATGGTGACTGCATTTGGAGAAATAAGTGAAGGACAAAATCCTGTTAGCGCAGATGTTATAAATTGATATTTTAAAGGCTATAAAATGGAAGAAAACAATATAATCTCTATTCAATGTCCCAAATGTAAAAAGAAAAACGCAATAGCTCTATCAAAACCTGTTGAATGCTCCAATTGCAAAACAATTCTAACACAAAAAAAGAAAGCCGGTGGTGTAGCAATAATAGTAGCTGCTTTGGTAATAGGTCTTGGAAGCGGACATTTAATGGATGATGCATTTGAAAAGAACAGATACCCCATTAATGTTGAATACAGCCTTATTGATTCATGTGTTTCATTCAATGAAGAACCACTTTCTTACAAGAATTACTATAGAAAAAAGGATATCTGTGAATGTGCTTTGTTAAAAACTCAGGAAGAGTTTAATTATTATCAATATAAGCAGGAGGAAAACGAATTTATGAAAACTTTTACAAGATATGCAAGCAAATGCATCTATAAATAAAAATTAATGGGAGGCTTTTGCCTCCCATATAGATTAGGAATTATTTCTTGTTTTTTCAATCTGCTTACTGCGATTACCGTGAACCTGATCATGCTGCTTGTTTGTACCATCAGTTCCTTTGTTTGCGTTTTTCTGGTTTGAAGTATTGTCGGTGGGTTTAATTTTTTTAGTCATTTAACACTCTCCTTAGATTTAATAGTTGTTATTGAGATTGATATTAAGATACTGGAAGGGACAAATGGGGACAGAACTTAAAAAAAAAGAAGAAATAAGAG
>JBNJGH010000220.1:0-4540 GCA_051747585.1 Candidatus Rifleibacteriota bacterium | reverse complement strand
AATTTCAGGAGACAAAAATGCCCGAGAGAAAAATTTCAGGACTTTTTTTACTGGTTGCGTTGTTTTTTTCTTTTAATACAGCTGCTTTCGCCATAAACGATTATACCTTAATGATCTATATGGTCAATGATGACAAGGATCATAAACTTGAAAAGGCTAATTTTCGCAGACTGAGTGAAATGAAAAGGTATGGAGCCGGAGATACCAATGAAATCGTTGTTTTAATGGATGGAGTAAGAACCGGATCCAGTTCAGAAGACAAGCTCGATTACCGTGGAGCAAGCCGTCTTTTGATTAAAAAAGGAAATATATATGATGCCGGTGTTCTTGGCGAAGCCAATATGGGCGACCCATATGTATTGTGGAATTTTCTCAAGTGGACCAAAGAAAATCATCCGGCAAAGAATTATATTCTGGTTATAAACAGCCATGGCAGTGGTGTTTTTTCCTGGAATGGAGAAGGCTCAACCAGCAGTTCTATTCCCGGTACTGTTGTATTTAATCCAGATCGTCCTCAAAGAAAAAGGCAGGGGCGATTTGTAGCATATGATCATACCAACAAAGATTGTTTGACGGTTTTTGAAATTAAAGAAGTTCTTCGGGCTTTTAAAGAAAAATTGAACAACAATATGCCACTGGACATAATTGTTTTTGACGCCTGTATGCCTGCATCAATAGAAACCCTTTACCAGTTAAGAGATGTTTGTTCCTATTTTATTGGTAGTCCGGAAACAACTCCAATGACTGGTTTCGCCTATGATGATATGGTCAGGGAATTAAAACATAACCCTGATAATGCTACAGAAGTTTATGCAGAAAAAGTAGCTTATATGCAGAATAACAATTTAATTGGAGCCTGGAAAACTTCAGGGGCAAAACAAATTGCTTTTGCACTGAATAATTTATCAATGGAACTTATTAATGCCATCAACGAAACCGGGAAAAACTTTAAACTCAGTCAACTTGCTGCTTTTGGTGGTGGCACTAAATACTGGGATCTCATTAAAATTGCAAAATCCTTCTATAAAGAGAATTCTAATTTGCATGGAGCCAGCAACGCTGCAATAATAAAGCAGCTCGGCTATGAACTTTATGAAGCAATCAAACAGGCTCGTTTAAGTTCAACCGGATCTCTCAGCATAGTCTGGCCTGATGATTCAGATTACAAAAGATACCAGAAGTTTTACAAAGCTCTTGATTTATCTTTAGATCAAAAATGGGACGAACTGCTCGATAACTGGATTCAGTAAGGAATAAACTTAAAGGTGTGGTTGCTATTTCTGGCCCATATTATATTTTCTTCCTCACTCTTCTATCAATAATCTGTTGCTCTATCGAGGGCCTGATGCGCTTTTGAATCTTTTATATGTTCGTTAAACTCTACCAGCTTTATTGCTGTAAGGCCCAGGCCGCCTTTTAGCTTTGTGTCCGCCCCCGCTTTTAATAGTCTCATTATGACTTCAGGGTTCTGGTTCCTTGCAGCAGCAGACGTCAAAGCAGTGTCACCACGTTTGTCTCTCGCATTCACCTTTGCGCCTGCATTAACAAGAGCGGTTATTATATCGGGATTCTTATTTCTCAAGGCAGCGGCAATCAAAGGAGTCATACCATTTTTGCCAGCCTTATTAACATCTGCGCCAGCTTCTAAAAGAGCGGTGATTATTTCCAGATTCTGGTTGCTTAAAGCGGAAACCATTAAAGGTGTCCAGCCTTCTTCACCAGAGGCATTAACATCTGCACCTGCTTCTATAAGAGCAGCTATTATATCAGGATCCTGGTTTTTAGCGGCAGCAGTTATAAGAACTGTGAGACCATTGTTATCACGCGAATTAACATCAGCACCAGCCTTGATAGCCGCCTTCACCTCAGCTAAAGTTGGTTGGTTGTCTTTTTTAAACATTGTGATTAAATCCATATCCTGTGCACAACCAACTAAACTCACCAGGAGCAAAAGCGTTGCGAGGAAGGTTGAAACTTTCTTCATTATCAAAGTTCCTTTCGTATTTTAAAAATCCCGCCGATCGCCCGATCCAAAAAACTTCCTTAACTTAGTGGCACTCAAAGGTGTCCCTCGATTCCCGAGTCGGCCTAATTGTTAAGCCGATATTTTTTTTCAATGTTTTTTACCAGCTTTGGTACATATAACTGGATGGTTTCCCAGACAATTTCTGAATCAACAATGTCGTAACCGTGCGCAATAATGTTTCGGAAACCAACAATTTTCTCAATCTCAGGAATCTCTTCAGCCACTTTGGGAAAATATCTCTTCAGGCGATTGAGAGCTTCGCCAATTATTTCAAACTTCCTTTCACAGGCGCTCTGAACCAATTCATTGGATTGAAAAGACTCTTCGTCAAGATTTTGGGTGAATTCCTGAATTGATTTTGACGCTGAAAGAACGTCATATAAAAGCTTTTCAGCTGTATGAAGCGAAGACATTTTTTCGTGTTCTCTCTATTGATGTCTTAAGATAAGGATTTCGTATGGATTTCCTGGTAATGAGATCAATTCTACGATTGAAAAGTTTCTGAAGACGGTTCTGTAATGCAAGAAATCTATCAAGCAAGTTAGATTGGTTGGGCTGAAAATCAACAACAAAATCCAGGTCGCTTTCATCATTAAACTCGTCAGTCGTCGCCGAACCGAAAAGATCTAATCGAGCCACCGCCAATTGTTCGCAGAGTGCTTGAATCTCATTTTGGAAGTTATCAATGTTGAATCCCATATAAATATTATACCACATGATTTTGAAATATCTGGTTTCTATAATTTCTAATGTATAAGCCAACAACGACAAATTGTGTCACTCTATTTTTCTAACGAAGGAACGGTAAGTTGCGGTGCTGTGCTGTGGTTAATGGAAAGGTCTGGTTTTAAATTGCTGATTGAGATTGTAGGGGAAGGGGGGATAAAATTTGCGGGGGGTTACTATTCGATAGTATAATTTGTTAGTGAGAAAAGTTTTGAAAGGATTTTTACGAACATGGCTGTGCCTGATTTTAGCTCAGAAAAAGTTTATACTTATGCAGATTACAAGCTATGGGATGATGAAAAACGTCGAGAATTGATCGACGGGGTTCCTTATTCTATGACGCCAGCGCCAGGCACAAGGCACCAGACTATTTTGGGCAATTTATTCCTTTTGGTGGGTAATTTTCTCAAAAATAAAGAGTGTAAGGTCTTTATGGCACCTTGCGACGTGCTTCTTGCCGAACATTCGCAGGAAAGTGATGACTCAGTAAAAAATGTTTTTCAGCCCGATCTTTTTGTCGTCTGTGATCAAGATAAAATTAAAGAAAAATACGTTTTTGGTTCTCCCGACTGGGTTGTGGAAATTCTTTCGCCTTCAACAGCAAAAAAAGACCAGAATCAAAAAAAGCATGTTTATGAAAAATCCGGGGTTAAAGAATTCTGGGTGGTATGTCCTGTTTATGCCACTGTGACGATATTCAGGCTTGTTGATGGAAAGCTTCAACTACAAGATATTTATGACGAGGAAGACGAACTTGAAGTAAAAGTTTTACCTGGATTAAAAATTTGTGCGAAAGATTTTCTGCCAACGATCAAGCGAGTTAAAGAAAATTCACCTGAATACGAAAACGCCGGCAAAAGTCAGATATAGCTTAAGCCAATCGATTCATTCGGGTTTGAGTTTGAAAGCAAAAAAATTATTACCCTGACCCTGGATTCCGGCTCTCATTTTATTCGGCCGGAATGACGAAAAATAGAGAAATGAGCAAGTAAAAATTTTTAATTAATGTCTTTCTATGAAATCCAGGAATTCTTTTTGCAGTTCCAGGCTGAAACTTTTAATATCTTTTTTCTGAAATAACCCATAGCGGAACATTATGATTATTCTTTCTTTCATTTTTGACTTACTGATGCCATCCAGGCAATCCTGAAGAATTTTTGCTTCCTTTGCAATAATTTCTTTGGTATTCCAGAAGTTTTCAGTTGCTGTTTGATTTACATTCAAAAACAAATTACTGATTTCTTTGTTCCTGTTTTTCAGATACCTTTCCCGCAGCTCGGGCAGTATATTCATAAACTTTTTCCAATCAGCTTTTGTCGGTTGGGTGAACATAAATGTTTCCTTTTTAAAAGTAAAATTCTCTTTCCTTGAAACTAGATTTTATAACAAAAATTAGTTTTCTAAGCAAAAAATTTAAGCCTGTCTTCTTTGTTTAACCAGTTTCTTTCTAAGATCTTTGGGAAGCTTTTCACTGGTTGCCTGCCATGCTGCAGGTGCAATCTGTTTAATATGATTTTTAATAAAGCTTATGGTTAATTCAGGGTAGCAGTTATATATTTCCCTTATTGTCCAGCCTATGCCTTTCTGTACGTAATATGCTTTGTCATCAAGCAGATTTTTAACCATTTTTATCATTACCTTGTATGGAAGAACTTTTTTTCTAAGCCTGGAATAGTAAAGCAGACTCACTACCGATTGTCTGCGCTTCCAGGGATTATCTGAAGTATTCCATTTGTTTAGAACAGGTAAAACCAGCTCAGGCTTTTCTTCGAGTGCTCTTGAATAAAT
>JBNJGH010000219.1:0-4615 GCA_051747585.1 Candidatus Rifleibacteriota bacterium | reverse complement strand
CGGTCAAAGCCTTCGTGGGTGCCGGTACGGACGTCGACAAGCTTCGCCGCGGGCTGGTCCGACCGCGGCCGGTCGATAATGCCGGCTGTCCACTCCGATAGATAAACGGCACTCGGCTCGTCCGGAAGAGAATCGTTCCGGGCGCAGGCGGCAAGAAACAGCATGGAGGCGCAAACAAACGCGATTCGGAGCCGTGAAGCGGAGAAAAAACGGTCGCTGCGTAGCTGACTGTTAATTCCTTTTTTGTGCGGTATTTTGAGCATGAACAACATCCTGTACAGGGCCGACATCATGGATGCCATTAGTTACACAGCCGCCAGAGCCAACCTGGAGGGCTTGAATCAGACTATGTGCTGGCCGGAGGCCAGTTCATTAAACGAAAGCTGTTTCTTTGCCACTTGCACGCTCTGAAAATCCGGTTGCCCAGTCAGCCAGGAGTGGTTGGTCGTTCCCCCATTGCAGCTCCGGTAGTCGAAAATCGATATAGCTCAACGCCACGCCAGTAACAATCTGGCCAAGGTTGATGTCGGAATTCATAACGTCAGTATTCACCATATCCTCCAGCCTTTGAAGACACCTGGTGATGGCATTCTGCCGACGAACTCCGAGTACCGTACTATCGCTCTCTATCCCAAAGTGCTTCCGATTGATAACCGTCGTGAAAGCCGCATCGGTAAGGCCCTGGCTCAGCCCCGAGAGGGCAAGGACATCAGTATAGTCAGGGGTACGAAGCAAGTTGTTGGTCGAGGAAAGCCCGTCCAGGTAGGACGCTATAAGAAGGGATTCTGAGATGGCCTCTCCCTCATTCGTCATCAACACAGGAATCTTTCCGTTCGGGTTGGCAGTGAGCAAAGCCTTGTCGTCTGCCCAGGGGTCTACCCAGATAAGATTCACATCCTTGCCCAGCTGCTTTTCGATCGCGCAGATTCGGGCGATTCTTGCGTAAGGCGACGTTTTGTTCAGGTACAGTTCCATATCAGTTTTACTCCATCTGTCTGGCTTTTCGAACGAACAGGTCTCGGGTTGATTGTAAGAGGACGCCGCCGATCATGGGCAACGGCCAGAACCTAAAAACCATCAGGCATCTCGCGGTAAACGATAGACAGGGGAAATCTGTGAAGGGGCGCTCTACGAAGATCTGGTGGCAACTCGACCTTGCCGGGCTTTAGGTGACTCGCCAACTAAATTGGCCAGGGCCTCAAATTCCTCTATGAAGGCACCGCCCAATCCTGGAAGCTACCGCGGCCAGGTGAACGCCCTGAATAAGCCGCCAATTTGTAGC
Source organism: Candidatus Rifleibacteriota bacterium (assembly GCA_051747585.1). Lineage (GTDB taxonomy): Bacteria > Muiribacteriota > Ozemobacteria > Ozemobacterales > Ozemobacteraceae > DYKG01. The sequence goes on along the minus strand of JBNJGH010000219.1, from coordinate 3,333 downwards.
GACAGCGAAAATTTGGTCGGCTTAATTCATTTGTTATATCAATTGTAAGAAAATTTCGAAAAGATCTGATCGACCAACTGATAGGCTAGGCTATCGACTCTCCTAAAGGATTCCCGATATATTGCTTTTCTAAACACTTTATTATCAACCCCGGCGATATTGGAAAAATACGCACACGCTCTCCCTAATACCTGCTTTCCATCGCAACGTTTCAACAATGTATTATCATCTGCATTTTCATATACATCGAAAACATCAGATACTGAGGAAAAAAGATCGTTAATCAAGTCATCTACAGCAGAATCGCTAAAAACGTCTTCTTTGATTTGCCGTTCTATGTCGTCGGTTGTCTCCCATAAAAAGCTCTTATTACCCCATATCTTTTCAGAAAAAAAGCCGTCGAGTCTGTGACCTAACATTAAAGATAGCTCTTTCTTGTAAACTTGGGGAAGCGACTTTTTAGCAAGATCTACCATTGAGGCGTGAACATCCTCTTTTCCCACTTCCTTTTCTTGCCCACCCAACTCTAAATACTTATCAATGACATCGGCAAATACTGATGCATCTAATAGATAATTCTCGAATTCATGTCTATCCAGCTTGACGAAGGATCCATCATAAAAATCCTCATCCATGGATCTAAGTTTTACAAAAAAGTCGTCCGGCTTATTATCAGAGTCAACGACAAAAACGAATTCTTGATCTCGAACAAACTCTCTAAGAACTGAAAGCTTTTTAAATGTATCAATAACGTCGGAGCTGCCACCTAGAGGCTTAATAGTTATATTCTTACCTTTTGCCAAATACTCCAGCGCTTCATGATCTCCGCTACCCTCAACTAAAAGCACCTTATTATAAATTGAGCTTAGGCCTAGTTCTCTCAGCTCGTTTTCGGCGTTCTCGTACCTAAGTTCATTCACGTCTCTTGAGATGGTAAAGTTTCTACCCATTGAGAATAATTTATATATTAGTGTTTTAGAGTGGGTAGATAACACAACCTGATTAAGTCGGTGCCCTTGATACTCCTGCTCAAGCCATTCCTCCTTGATGCTTGCCTTACCGCGTCCATCATGGTTTCTATTTGCCCACCCTAAAATCCCACCGCTTTCGCATAATGTATATAAAAGACTTACAAACTCCAGCAAAAGGCTTTCATGAAAATGATTTTCGGGTTCATCTATAAACAAGGCGCAAACAGACTTGGATATGCACAAAAAAGATAAGGTGCTAAGAAGGGCCTTTTCCCCTGAACTAAACTCTCTAACGTCATATAATGGCTTTCGCTTATCAACGTTTGCCTTCCCGAGAAGAACAAACTCGCCGAACTTATGTTTACCACTAAAATTTTTTAGCTCGATGTTCGGGATCAGCGTTGTAAACATTTTCGATGCAACACGAAAGTATAGCAACCTGTCCGGCTTACTCGGAATCAACCTTCCATGCACATAGTCTTTTACTAGTTGACGATAAATTCCGGAAAATAGTCTTTCCGGCCTGAAAACAGCCTCAAGAGCCAAATCACTCCGAGCATTTTCTGAAATGTTTATTTCATCGAACAGCAACGTATCCTCGGAGAAACCCTTGCTTGCATCTATAAATAGAATTAAGTTTTGAGGGGATTTTAAATTCCAATATTTCTCTAAAATGTTTCCATTTTCCACTCGTAAATTAATTCGATCATCAGTTCGGTATAGCTCAAGTTCAATTTTCTCCTCGTGTCCATCTTCGCCATCAACAATTAGAACTTTAATGTAGGATCCTTCATCATTTAGATACCGGTTAGCCTCTACTTCAAATTCACTCCAATTGAAGTCAGAAAGAAGTTTCAAAAAGTATGCTTTTTGAACCAAGTACGCGGACCTTAGGAAAGTTGACTTCCCGGACCCATTCTGACCGGAGATGGAGAAGACAGATGTTTTTTTATCAAACTCAACGAGTACCTTTTTATCAAATGACTTTACATTGAAAAGTTCAATTTTTATTATCTTCAAAAGAAACACCTATGAACATTATTCATTCTGGATCTAACGCCAGAGCGCACCGGCGCACTTTAGTGGTCTGAGTGACGCGAATTGTTATATCGCTGACTTAATAGTCTCGGGGTATACGAACCCCTGCGTTGTAGTGATTGGGACTCGGTTAGGATGACAAAATGCATCGTGCTTTCCTATATTGTTTTCAGCTGTATAGGACCAATCCAGTTCTGTAATTATTTTCTTTTCATTCAGCTGCTCGATTTCACGACACTTGTCGGCCACTATATTTGTGATATTGAAAACAAACTTATACATATCAAAACCTAACTCATATACTACACCATCTAGATTTACGCTAGGCCTATTACAAAACACCTCCAAATTTGCTAGCAAGTCCGCAGTATAATCCAACAGCTTCGATATCGCAGCCATCTCTTTATCCACAAACTTTTTCTTTTTGGTGTAATTTCTGTTGCTCTCTGGTAGTGCGTTCTTATCAATAAATGACTTTACGCTTTTAGCGAATGTCTCGAGAGGAATAATTAGATGCTCTGCGTGGCTAACGATCAAATTCTGCTCAACATAAACTTTCAACCTAATTTCTTCCACATCGCCAACATGATGAAAGTAGTTCCTGATTAGCCGAAGAATTTTGAACTCTGGATACCCTTTAATATCGCAATCAAATTCTTCTTTGAGTCGGTCAGCAGTTGTGTGAAGATTGTTAAGAAATGTGTAGAGCGTATTTGAATCCCTACCGTCAGCCTCCGTGAGGTCCAATAGCTCATATTGACTATGAAAGAATCGGTCTATGAATCTGTAATTTTCCATTGGTCTCTATTCGATATAACGCTTTTGTTTAACGGCGCGCATCTAGCGCAGCGAAATGAGCGTCCGGTGTAGGGCCGGAGGCCCGGAACGAACTAAAATAACTGGTTATGTGAGCTCTCATTTCTCATCCATTGCTCTTGGCCTGAACAGCTCACCAGCACCTTCCAGAAATGTCCAGATCAGTAAACCAATGCCAACGCCAAGATACCAGGGACTGAGTATTACAGCGGCAACCAACATGAACACGGCGGGTAAAGTTGGTAGTTTCATAGCGCCCGAGGCAAGATTCATGGCCAGATTTATGCCGGCAAGAACGACGCCTATCCACAGCAGCCAATAAATGTTCAGAAACCAGCCAACAGCACCCACCAGTGGCCCCGAAAGGGTAAAAATAGTGAATAGATTCATGCTTCCGTGCTCCTACACATAACGAGGTAGGTTAAGCGGCACTGGCGAAGCCGGTGTCCGACTTAACGTGTGGTTAAACGGACCGTCCTGAAACATTTCCATGTTCTTCCTTTGTCAC
>JBNJGH010000218.1:0-4627 GCA_051747585.1 Candidatus Rifleibacteriota bacterium | reverse complement strand
TCATATACTTTCTGATATTTGTCGTTGAATTTTTCGAGATTTTCGCGGAAAAGTGTGCGAAGTTCTTCGTTGGTGTTAGCAGTATTGTTCCAGGCTTCATGCATGAATTCAACGTTTCTGTTCATGTGATCGAAGAAAAGCTCCATGCTTTTGCTGGTGTAACCACTGCTCTGATCCATAGATGCTCTCCAGAATTTGTTCATTACCTGGAAATTGTCTTTCATAAGTTGTGCATATTCGTTAGAAAATTCCATCCACTTGTTCATATTAAACTCCTTAAAATTTTAGATTCGAGTTTTAAACTCTTGCTGCGTTGCATTATTATTATCGTCAATTTGCTGCAATGTGTCAAGGATTTTTTAAAAAAAATTTATTTTCGCAGCAAACCACTATTTAGAAGGCGTTTTCACGTTTTTGCATAAGCAAATTTTTGGAAATTGCCAGGAAATTCCAAGAATTCCGAGCCAAATCAGCACAGTCATTTAGCAAATCTAATGAAAAATCAATGCGCAAAACGCTGGCAGCAACAGTTTCAATCATTGAAAGCAGGCCGTTAGAAGAAGCCTTTACAATGCCAGCCAAGTGGGCAGAACCAAGAACCAGCTTTAAATAATATAGTTTAAACCACAGAGGCCTCAGAGATCACTGAGGAAAGCTTTTAATCTTTTTTCAGCCCAGGCCCACAGCAACAAGCAGTCTTCAGAAAAGTGCAGGTGCTTTTCTGAAGACTGCTTGTTGCTGTGGATGCCGGACGGTGAAACCGCCGGCGGATTGTCCAAAGGACAATCCCGGGGCTGAAAAACCATCTCTGTGGACTCAGTGCGCTCTGTGGTTTTGCCTTAAAATTTTGCAAAGCAAAATAATTTAACAAAAACAACAGGGATTTGAGTAGATCTGCTGATGGACTATTCTTGAGTTTTAAGCTTTTCTTCAAGCTCTTTAAGGCGTTTTAAGACTTCTGTCATCTGGTCTTCGCCGGCCTCTTCTTTGTCTTTGCTTTGCTCTTTTTTACTCTTTTTTTGAGGCTCTGACTGCTTTTTCCCGGCTGTCTTTTTTTTGTCGCCGGCTGCTCCGGGCATGAAGGGATTGTTAAAAAACGGGTTGTTTCCCGACATTCCTCCCGATGACATCCAGGGGTTTTGAAAACCCATATTGGGAAAACTGTTGTTCTGCATATAATTTTTATAGTAGTCCATCATCCATGGGAAAAACTGCTGAAAAAAGTTTTCAACTACACCTTTGGGAGACTGCAGAACCATCTGATAGAAATAAGTCGGCAACAATTCATAACGGTCTTCGAGCAAAACCTGCATAAGAATATATTTTGTAATATCTTTACCGCTGCTTTTCTCGATAACCTTTATTTTTTTGCCGCTTTGCAAAAATTCTTTTATTTCGCTGAGTGATACATATCTGGCTTCTTCAACACAATAAAGCCTGCGATTGTCATATTTTTTAATTAGAATTTCTTCCACTGAAAACCTCTGAAATATAATTAAGAGCTTCAGGCCATACGGTAACGCCTACATGATGCTCATCGATAACCTTAACCGATTTCACTTTTGCTCCACGCGCCGTAAGCCCCTCTTTGTAAGTTGCGCTTTCAAGGAACAGAACTCCATCACTGCTGGCGGCAAACTCACCCACCGGCAAACTTAACCAGAAGAACTCAATATGATCTATTGCCTGTTTCTTGCCGGCAAGAATGTAACAGCTAACCGAAGGATCCATTCCTTTTTTTCCAAGCAATTCTATCACATTGCCGCCTTTCTGTATAGCAGCATCGATTCCATCTGAAGACAGCAATGTACTTACACCGCCATTATAAAGGACATTGCGACTATAATTCATATCTGCGGTATTGCTTTGATAGTTAAACTCTATTCCGTCTCTTACCCAGTTATGCAGCATCTGAAACTGGCCCGGAAAAAGCTCATTGTGCTTTGCAGTAGAACATAAAGAACCCTTCCATGTGATTTTTGAGGCACCCATCGGGGCAGCTAGGTCCTGATACATTACCGTAAAATTGTAAGCATAATATCTGAATGCCGTATCGATACCCTTAAGGGGTGAAGCAACAAATAAAGCTTTTCTTATATCATTTCGAAATGGAGTCAGCCAGGAGTATTGCGGCTTGTTTTCTCCAAGATCGGAGGCATAAATTCTAACTGCCATCGCGCCTTTGCTGTGACACAACACGTCAACTTTATCAGATCCGGTAATCTGCCGCACTCTTGCGATAGCATTCGCCAGTTGCTCTGCCTGATAAAAATTATCACCATGCGGATGAGAAAAGGTAACGGCAAAAACTGCAAAGCCCTTTTTTACCAGGTCCTGCATTATTCCACCTCGTTTTATCTTACCATCTTCAGGAACATCGAATACCCATGGATGAGTAAAAGCTCTGGTGGCATTGTCGCCTGCGCCGTGAACCAGCAAAATCGGAACGGGCTTTTCAGCTTTGTTCCAGTTCGGGGCAAAGTGCAGTAAAAAGCGATCAGATGAAGGCTGACTGGTTCCAAATGCTTTTTGGGTTACGCTGTGAGTTCTACGACTCTTGTAATGAAATTTTTCAAAAGCAAAATGGCGGTTTGTATCCTGAATCAGCTCGATTCTATTCCATGGATAACTCTCACGGCCATCTATTTCATTGAGAAGTTTTACTTCGGCCCATGTTGCCGGTGCAAACAAAAATAAACAAACAAAAACGGCAACAACCACCGAAAAACATTTATAAAAGCCATTACAGGTAAAATAATTCTTATTCACTACTCGATACGCCTTTCCTGCGAAGGTTACGTTCTTATATACTCTAGTTCCACTGTTGCTGCAGGATTTTCAATAATCAATACGGTATTTGTGTTTTTGCAGCAAAACTAACCTTGTCTTTTAATCATACTGAATTTTCACAGATTTTCCAAGGTACATTTTGTTTTTATTATCTTTTTTCTGAAACAAGCTGATAGTAGCTTACCGAGAATTGCTATCTTAAGGTGTTAAATTTGTCTGGTATTTGTTCTTGTAGTATCTTGTTAGTTGAACTCTTTATAAAGGGAGAAAAACATGAAAGCAATTGCATTTAATTCCAGCCCGAGAAAAGACGGAAACACCTCAATTTTGTTAAAACAGGTTCTCGAAGAACTGGAAAAAGAAAACATTTCAACTGAGATTATTAATATCGGGGGCACAGGCCTGAAAGGCTGTATTGCCTGCGGAAAATGCGCACAGATGAAAAACAACAAGTGTGCAATTGCAGATGACAATCTTAACCAGTGGATCGAAAAAATGACCGAAGCGGATGCAGTTGTTTTAGGTTCACCAACTTACTTTGCGGATGTTAATGCCGAAATGAAAGCATTTATCGATCGCGCCGGAATGGTGGGAATGGTTAATGGAGCGCTTTACCAGAGAAAGCCTGCAGCAGGGCTTGTTGCAGTTCGACGCGGCGGACCGATTCATGCACTTGACACCTTGACTCATTTTTTCCAGATTGAACAAATGCTGACCGTAGGCTCCAGTTACTGGAATATCGGATTCGGCAGAAATCCCGGGGAAGTTAAACAGGATAAAGAAGGAATGCAGACAATAAGCAACCTGGGCAAAAACATGGCCTGGCTGTTAAAATGCATTGAATGCGGAAAAGGAAAGGTCGAAACACCGGATATTTCACTGGTAGAAAAAACTAATTTCATTCGCTAGTTGTCGAATTTTAATTACCCGTCTGCTGGCTGAATAATTTAATTTTACCGGTTTTGCAGTCTTTGCAATTCCACGCTGAGGCGTTGCATTTCCTGGCTGTCAGCACGCTCAGCTGCCTGGTAATAATTTTTCAGCAGCTGCTGGCGTAGCTGAGCGGCGTTATTTGGCAGTGCCGTTTCGGCGGACGAAGCCGGCAGGTTAAATTGTTTGGCGGCTGTTGCTTCCGGTTGAGTTTCAGCTTTAAAATTCGCTTCTTGAACAGAGTCTTGCCTGACTGTCGGGCCAGGCTTTATAAAAGTGCCGAGATTTTTCTGCAGCGAAGAGTCGTATTTACTCTGGCCGAAAACTGCCATTGCGCCAACGTGATCGGCAACCACATCCTCTTTGCTGCGCGAGCCATTGGGGTTTAAAAACGAGCTGTCAATGGCCTCTTTCATCAAGCCGACCACCATGGTGATGCCGTAAGCCAGGTGTGCTGAACCTATCAGGCTTTTAATATGCAAAGCCAGTTCGGCGGATTTTTTGATATGCAGTGCTTTGTCATCCTGAAACTGATCACGGCTAATCGTCTGTCCCTGGTGTTCAAGTCTAATTTCATCGATACTTTTTTGGGTATGATCAAACATCTGATTGAAGCTTTCTTTATGAAAGACTACCGGCAGATGCGGCAGAAAAGTCATTTGAAAGGCGCTTTGCATTACCTTACGGGCTTTAGCAAGTGCATTCCCCACAAAAGAAGCTTCGGCCGACTGCAGCGGCATTGCCAGCAACAGGGCTAAAATAAAACCTAACTGAAAACGTCTGAACATGTACATAATTATACTGAAAACGAACTAATACGCCAGATCAAAAAAAACGGCTCAGCAGCTCTCAGGCAGCACCTCACAATTTGTGGCCAGGTGCGAAGCAAATTCTTTTCTGAAACGAA
>JBNJGH010000217.1:0-4630 GCA_051747585.1 Candidatus Rifleibacteriota bacterium | reverse complement strand
TGTTTTAATTCCGGCTTCTTGTAACAGCTCAGTCTGCTCGCCCAGCAAAACAGGCAATATGATAAGAGCTGAATAGATTTGCTTATAGCCAGGGTCTCGTAATAATAACTCTGTTTCGGCGCGAAATTCTCTATTCTCCGTCTCTGCTGCAATGATACCCAATGCCAGCTTTCTAAAATCTCTCTGTTTATTTTCGATAAACCAGTTCTGAGCAAGAAACTTATCGAGAAAAACTGCATTTTTCCCTGTCCATGGGTTAACTGGGAAATCAATTCTTTCAGGAAGTGGAGCTGTCATTGTCGCTGTTTGCGAAGCGTTTTCCCCTTCAGGAATTTCGCTGCTATCAGAGGCAGTTTGGCTAACTTCTAATTCGAGGCTTTCCGAGGCAGACCGAAGCTCATAATCAAGCTGGTTGGAGCCGGAGGCAATTGAATCTGAGGCATTAGCACCAGCTGCTATTAAAATCATGAATAAAAAAACGGCATAAATTATACGCTTCATCTACCAGCCCCCGTGCGAATTTATTTAATTGCAAACATCATTATAAACAGGCCTTTAAATAACAGCAACCTATAAGAAATTCAACAATGCTCATTATCAAAAATAGAATTTTAACCACTGAGATCTCTGAGGCCACCGAGATGATTTTTTAATCTTTTTCAGCCATTGTTTCCCTCATTAATAGACTGTTAGAAAAACACTAGTGCTTTTCTAACAGTCTATTAATGAGGAGAAAGCCAGGCGACAGTAGTCGCCGGCTGATTGTCCAACAGGACAATCCCCGGCTGAAAAAGATTCTCTGTGATACTCTGAGAGCTCTGTGGTAACTTTCTTTATTATCAGAAGACTTAGCATGAGAGACATCATAAAAAAAACGAGTTGATAGACTCTAACTAAGAGCAACAAAAAATCCCCGAAGCAGAGGCTTCGGGGATTTTTAATTTATTTACGAAACTTGATTATTTGTTTTTAAGTTCGTTAATAAGGGTTCTTACGTTAGTCTGAGTTGTTTCATCAGCTCCACCTTCGGTGAAAACACCAAAGTTGATTTTGCCTATAAGACCGCTACTTACTTCACGATTCTTTTCGTTAGCGGTAGAAACATAGTCTCTCAGGGCAGAAACATTACCTTCATCAACCTGTGCAAGAACGTCTTTTGCGGTAGATTTTACATAGTAATCTTTAACCATTTTTTCCCACATGGTGTCTTTTGCAAAACCCAGATCTTTATACTTGGAAGAGAAACTGTAAGAAGAAGTTGGGAAATAAATCGCAAGGCCTTTGGCATTTTTAGTGTTATAGCCACTAAGGCCGTTTCTTACGATAACTTTACCGAGAGCTGCTTCAAGTTTGTTAACTGCAGTCTGGTAAGCTTCATCTTTAATTGTTCTTTTAGTCAGTTCTGCAAAATGGCCAAGATCAATGTTGGTTCTGTAATAGAATTTCTGAACACTGTTCAAAGCGTTTTTGAACTGTGCACTGTAATCGGCAGAAAGAGAAGCTTTGCAAACACCGTTGATTGCATCGGCAAGACCATCTATTTCAGCACAATCAAGCGCTGACTGGGTAGTAGAAGAATAACCGGCGCTTCCGCCATCATAAGAAGCAGCATATTCATCAACGATCATGCTTGCCAATGCTTTTGGAGACATACCTTTTTTGAAAGCTTTACCTATATCGTCATAGCACCAGCCTTCGCCTGGTTCGGTTTCTTCAGAGGCTACCAGATAGTCAGCGTGATCTTTAACGGCATAAGCAACTTCGATCATCTGCATAAGGCAGGCATCGAAACCGAGAACGTCTATTTTCTGTCCAAGAGCTGCTTCGATCTGTTTGGTCGCAGTAGTTAACTGAGCTGTAGTTATATGATTACCTGAAGAATCATCATAAGAGATACCTTTGATGATTTCGCCGTTGATATCTTTCCAGCCTGAGCCATGATTCCAGATGATTACTGCATAATGTTTTGCCGGATAAGCTTTTGCCGTATCGGTAACAAAACTTACCAGCTGTTTGTAATCACCCATATCAAGCTCGCCCATGTTTTTGACCACATCAAAGCCGTCTTTTTTTACATAGTTGAGAGTTGCAGGACCGTGTTCGCGGTCAAGCAGACAAATGATATTGCGATAGTCGTTTGAACCGCCACCCAGAGACATTTCGTCTAAATCGTCGACGCCGAAAGAATCAAGGTTATTATCGCCATTCAAATAAACCATGAAGGTCCATTCTTTCTGGTCAGCGTTAGCCGGTGCGATAAAAGCGACTGCTAAAAATGCAATAAAAAGGATACTCATTACTCGTTTCATACTCATTACTCCTTATGACTTATTTGAAACTTATCAATACTACTTAAATTGTCCTTTAATTATAAGAATCTATTTGTACAGTGTCAAGAAAACAAAAAATCGAGCGGCCTTTTTTGACCGCCCGATCAGACATTTATTAGTTTACCGCGATTTTAGTAAGCTCTTCCAGCAACTTATTGAATTCGTTTTCAATAGAGGGTTTTACTTTGTTTTCCTGCAGGAATTCATATTTCAATTCTCTTACCATATATCGATAAAGAGATTTTTCGGCTGAATTTCTTTTAGCAAAAGCAATCATCTTTTTAAGTGAATCCAGTTTTCCTTCTTTAACGTTATCTACAATCTTGTTAACCATATTGCGGTTGCGCAGTTCAAGAATCATTTCATCCCACATTGTGTCTTTTGCAAAACCGATTTTTTTGTATTTAGGCTCAATGACATAATCATGGGGGAAATAAATTGCGATACCGTTTGAGTTTTTGGTTGAATAACCGGTTTTTCCTTCTTCAATGATCAATTCATCAGCAGCTTTCTTAATTTTTTTGCATGCTGTCTGCATTGCTTCATCATTTTTAAAATATGAAGAAGCAAGTTCGACAAAATGAATCAAATCAATGTTTTGCGGGTAAGAATATTTCTGCACTTTACGAAATATAGCGCTGAAACCTCTGGCATATTTTCCACTCATTGAGGTTTTGGCAAAACCATTCAGCGCATCGACCATATTTTGTAATTTGCTGACGTCTATAGCAGACTGAGTTGATTCATCGTGGCCCTGACTTCCACCATTATAAGAGCCACAAAAAGCCTTAACCCAGTGGCGGGCAAAAGCTTCGGCACTCATGCCTTTTTTGACTCCTTTTAAAATATCATCATAAGGAGCGCCCTTACCCGGCTCATTTTCTTCAGATGCTACGACATATTTTACATAATCTTTGCAGGCATAATTAACTTCAACCATCTGCATAAGGCAGGCATCGAAGTTAAGGATGTCTATTTTCTGACCCAGAATCTTTTTAGATTCTCTTAAAGCTACTCTCAACTGGGCATTGGTAATATGATTGTTAGAAGAATCATCGTAGGAGATACCCCTTACGACGACATTTTCATTTTTGTTTTTCCAACCGGAGCCATGGTTCCAGAAGGTTACCGCATAACGTTTTGCGGGATAATTCTTTTTAACGTATTTTATAAAATTGATGAACTGACGGTAATCACCCATATCCAGTTCACCCATATCTTTGACTTTGCGTATATTGTCTTTTTCAATATAGTTAATTTGCGCCGGGCCGCGTTCTCTATCGATAAGAGATACTATATTCAAATTTTCGTTAGAGCCCACCCGGCTCATTTCTTCCTGATCTTCGACGCCGAAGCGATCAAGGTTATTATCTGCGTTTAAAAATACGGCGAGGGTCCATTCTTTCATTTCCGCTGCCTGTACAGAACCAACAGCAAAAGTAGAAATAAGAAAGGCCGCCAGAATGCTTATACTCAATACTCGTTTCATTCTCGGTCTCCCTGTGCTTATGTACTTACCCGGGAATGCTTTAACACCGGATATAATAATTTTACTGATTTTTCACCCACCCCGCAAATTTCTAATTTGGGCAGCTCCCTGCGTGGAATACCGATCGGTTGTCGGGGTTTTCAACGAAATCCGTAGGGGCCGACCTCTGCGTCGGCCTTTTTGGCGTCCCTGGCGTTCTTGGCGAGAGGCTTTTTTGCATTCTTTGCGTTCTTGGCGAGAGAACTCTTTAATCGGAATTCGCTATCGATATCGGGTATCGGGATCGAAGAAAGTCGATTACGATTACGAGCACCGCTGCGCTGAGCACGAGCACGAAATTGTTACCCGTCATGCCTGCGAAGGCAGGCATCCAGGGTTATAATACAGTGCAATCTTTTCGTACAGGCCCAGTTAAAGCATTCAACCTGATTGGCTAAAGTAAAGGTTCAAAATTTTGCCCCCCTGCAAAACGAATTGATTTTCGGGACCTGAAGCAATCTTTTCTTCGTGCCTTTGCGGCTCCGTGTGATGCAATTTTTAGACTTTCTTCTCCATTCTTTGCGCCCTTAGCGTTCTTGGCGAGAGAACTCTTTTTTCGATTATCGGGATCGAAGAAAGTCGATTACGATTACGAGCACCGCTTCGCTGAGCACGAGCACGAGATTGTTACCCGTCATGCCTGCGAAGGCAGGCATCCAGGGTTATAATACAGTGCAATCTTTTCGTACAGGCCCAGTTAAAGCACTCAACCTGATTGGCTAAAGTAAGGGTTCAAAATTTTGCCCCCCTGCAAAACGAATTGATTTTCGGG
>JBNJGH010000216.1:0-4682 GCA_051747585.1 Candidatus Rifleibacteriota bacterium | reverse complement strand
TCACACAAATGGTTCACGCTATCATGTAACTCAGAACGGCATTCCATCACTTGTTGTTGGTATTCCTTCACGCTATATACACACCCATTATTCCTACGCCTCTTACAAAGACTTCGAAAATGCGGTAAAATTTGCTGAAAACCTTATTAAATCTTTAAATAAAGATATTATTAAGAATTTTTAATTCACAAGCAAAGGCAATCAAAAAATGGGATCAAATATCTCAAATTTACTAACTTTAAATACCTGGAGTGAATTTTGATTAAACACATAATAATTACAACAGGAATTTTATTTGCCTTTGCATCAGGAGCGGCCTTGCCTGCGCAAAATAACCCCGGAGCCGGTTATGATTTCGACAATAACGGCAAGATTGCCGGGCAGCAGTTCAATCAAATGTATGAAAAAGGTCAGTTTAAAATCAATGATATGAAGATTTCTGCCAAAGCCAAAAATGCTGCACAACGTAACCTTGCAGTTTTGAGCCGGCTTGCTGCAAACAAATCTTTCCAAGTGGGCAATCTAAACATTTCTGCGCGCATACTAAAGCAAACCGGAAAATTGCTGGCGGCCTATCTGAACGCCCCGGGAGAAAGCGAACTGCAGAAGTTTACGTTCTATCAAATCGAAGGAGAAGACGGTAAAGGCAACGTTCATTTTACCGGATATTTCACCCCGGTATTGAAAGCCCGTAAAGTGCCGAACAAATATTTCAAATATCCCTTATATGCGATGCCGACTTTAAAAAAGATCCCCAGCCGCAGGGCAATAGACAATCAGAAAGCCCTCGTCGGCAAAGGACTTGAACTTGCCTACACCTCAAGTTTACTCGACAACTACTTTCTTCATGTGCAGGGTTCGGGCTTGCTTGATTTTGGCGATGAAAACTTAAAAAAAATAGGATATGCCGGTCAAAATGGACATTCATATAAGAGTCTGGGAAAAATGCTGGTCTCTACAGGCAAAATTCCGGCCGAAAAAATTTCATTACGGTCTATAAGAGACTGGTTTGATAAAAATCCCGATCAATTGTCAGCAATGCTGAACCGCAACCCTTCATACACATTTTTTAAATGGCGAAAAGCCAAAATAACCGGAGCAGCTGGAGTTGAGCTTACCCCAATGCATTCTGTAGCCGTCGACGATGATTGTATTCCCTATGGAGCCTGCCTGCTGGCTGAAGTTCCTGAACTCGACGAAGAGGGGCAACTAAAAGGGCACAGATTTCAATTTCTCTTCGCCCATGACACCGGCGGAGCAATTCGCGGCCCCGGACACCTTGATCTTTATCACGGTTTTGGCCGCAAAGCCGGCGACAAAGCGGGTGACATGCATCATTACGGTAGACTGTGGCTTTTGCTCGCCAAATAATATATTTACCTGAAACAAAAATTCTGCTATTTTTGCTTGTACACATTCACCAGTGAGAGGTTTTCATTGCAGTGCCCACATTGCCGGAAAAATTTTAATGGCTTTAAGATTATCGTCAAGGAAGTCTTTACTTCATGGCTCCATTACTGTCCTCATTGCTCCAAGAGAATCGAAGCCATTCATCCATTGAATAACCCGGCAAAATTTACCATACCGGCTGCCATTGTTTTTGGCGCCCTTCTTGTCGGCCTTGATATTCTGGGTTATTCTACTTTAACCCAATTCTTTACAGGCCTGATATTTTTCATTGTAATTTCCCCCGGGGTTTATTTCTTTCTCCGCAACAACATTACCTTGAAAGCATACTCTAAGCCAGACCAAGCCGTGTCGGCGCAAAACTTAAAATCCGATTGCTTAAAAGCTTCAACAGTTTTGATTGCCGGCATTTTAATGATTTTTATATACTTCTTTGCCTGCAATTATGTCCTTGGCGACCAAAAACATGCGGATACTGATTTCAAAGCAAATTTTACAGAAATGAAAGCTGACAAACTAGTCAAAGTGGTCAATTATCTGCAAAAACGGATAAAGGTAGATTTAATTGGTTCCAGGGCGATTCTGCAATTATGTTCCCACAGCTATTTTTTGATCCTGATACCAAATTTAACTATTTTTTTTTACGGTCTTTTTTCTAAAGAACGCCTGGGTAAATTTTTCTATGCTTACAAAAAAACCGTTATTGCCAATATAGTTTTCGGACTGCTTGTTATAGCGATAATCTGGTTGCTTAAACCGGAAAAAGCAGTTGAATTTATGAAGCTGTCAGCAGAAACAATCAAAAACCAGAATGTTCAGGAACTAAGACAAATTGCAAAAACAGGATTCGAGACTGCCGATCAAACACTTTCGAGTTTTAATTTTCATCGGTCTTTAACTAGAATTTTTGGCTATATAACAATCTGCCTTAACGTTGCCGGCCTGCTTATTTTGAGCAAAGGAATCCAGTCAGGCGAATAAAACTTTAAAAGTTACTGCGAACCATGTATCCCTTATCGGGATCGCCCGGATGAACTAAATAAAAGCCTTCGCCAAACTCATCTTGAGGCAGCTCTTTCAGCAACCCGGCTTCGACCAGTTCTTCAAGTTTTTGTGGATACTCGCCTGTTTTTTTCTTGTATTCACGACATTCGCCCTCAAGGAATTGCATGGTTTTAAGCCATTTAAGACGCAACAACAAAAGCTCATTTGTATCTTCTTCTTTGCTGCCGGCAAGCAACCTTTCGGCCTCAGAAACTGCCAGATCCAGATTATTTGCCTTACTTAAGATATAAACTGATGCGGTTTCGAGAAAGGGTAAGGCGCCGGGCAATTTAGAAGCTTTACGATAGTATTCTGCTGCCTCTTTATATTTTCCTACCTGCAGATAATTAAAACCTATCCAGTATGGAAATTGCCAGTTATCAGGGTTTTTGCTATGAGCAAGCTTTAGCAGCTTATTTGCTTTTAAAACGTCTTTTGCGCGGGTTGGCGCCACCATTCCGCCGAGGAATGCTGCTTGAGTCAACTTGGGATCAAGCTCAATTGCGAGCTTGAAAAGAGCCTGCAGCAACTCAAATTTTTCGTGGGTAGCATAAGCCAGCTCCTGAGCTCCTTTCATATAAAAGGCTAAAGCCACAGGATTGCGAAAAGTACCACAAATGCGTTTTACATATCTGGCATCGGGCACAAATAACAGCTCTTTTTCAGCAAATGGTGCCTCCCGATACAAATGAAGTGACAACCCAACCGTAGCCAGAGTTGTCAATGCCAATATTACCCAGAAGTATTTTTTTAAAATCGCTTCAATGTTCATGTCGAGTAGAAACTTTCCAGGAAATCAGAAAAATAACGATAATATAAAAAAGTGTATAGATACTGGCTGTAAAAACATAACCGGCTTCAGGTAAGACTCCATGTGCCGATTGATATTTCAGATCGATCTTGTCGAAGTTTGGCAACAAATGATAAATTAGCCGCGATAATGTATTGGGAACAGCAGTTTCTACGTGCTCCATCATTGTTAGCGGATAATAAGCATATTCTGCTGCAAAGTTTACAAAAACAGTCATTAGCGAAGCAAAAACCGATGAGGACAAAATGTTGCAAAATAAAGAACAAAAGGCGCAAATAATAAGCAACTTGAGCATTATTGAATAAGAACCAAGTAAAAAAGCCCAGCTGAGTGCTTCCTCAAAATAAAGTATGGCCGAGCAGGCAAGAGTAGATAACGCAAGGTAAACCACAATAAGCAAACAATTGCCCAACAGTCTGCCCAGAGCATGCTCAAAACATGACATAAAGGTTAAATGAATGGCCTGCAGCCGAGTTTCGCGCTCACGATAATAACTTGAGATACATCCGAAAATTATGAGCAGCAATCCGCTTATTTCCATGGCGGAAAGGCTGAAACTGCGCAACATTACATCTTTATGACCTATTGACAGGACCCTTACGAAATAGCTGACCGCCAGAAGCGCAGCAAAAACAAGAGCCACAATGCGAAAGGTTTGGGTTCTGACACCCTGCATAAAAGTTATTGCCGTCATTGATGCTATTCTTCGCATGAATGTCCTCCTATTTCTTTGAGGAAAGCTTGCTCCAGGGAATCGGTGCTGTGGCTTCTCTTAAACTCTTTTACATCATCACAATAGATGATTTTATGATCGTGCAAAATCGCTACGCGCTTGCAGACTTTCTCTAACTGACTGAAATCGTGTGAAGACAGCAGAATTGTTTGCCCCTGTTCATTCAGCTCTAACAACCAGTCCAGAAGGTTCTGTCGCGATAAAGGGTCTAACCCGAGGGTGGGTTCGTCTAAAATCAGAAATTCCGGTGATTTAAGCTGCGATATAATCAGGCCAAGCCTTTGAATCATACCTCTGGAGTAGTTACTTATGGGCTTTTCTGCCGCCAGATTTGTTTTTTTCAGCAATGCATCTATGTCTGGCTTCTTGCCGCCGATCGACATGCTTAACAAGCGCAGATATTCATAAGCAGTAAGCTCACCCGGTGGAAGATAAAACTCAGGCAAATAACCTATTTTAGAATGCACCTGCTTAATTTCCAGGGGAGAACCCTTATAAAAAATTTCGCCCTCGTCTTTTTTTAACAAGCCCAGAATACATTTAAACAACGTGGTTTTACCAATGCCGTTCAAGCCAAGAACACCAAAAATTTCACCAGGTTGCACTGATAACGACAGTTTGTTTAAGACCGTTACCTTCCCAAAGGTTTTGGTCAGTTCTTTAACCTCTAAAATCGGTTCCATTTTT
>JBNJGH010000215.1:0-4692 GCA_051747585.1 Candidatus Rifleibacteriota bacterium | reverse complement strand
CGGTCCCTGAGCGGAGTCGAAGGGACCCTGTAACCATCCATTGGTCATTTCGACTACGCTCAATGACCAATATACGATGACAGGTTTAAGCGAAGTTTTCAAAACCATTTTATAAAGGTTTTTGTGCCAATATTAAGCTGGTTGGGCAAATAAAGTCGGGTGTTGTAACCCTGGATTCCTGATCCTGTGAAACACAGGTCAGGAATGACGGGCCAATACGGTCATTGAGCGGAGTCGAAATGACCGGTTAGACGTTCAACGGTCATTTCGTCTAACGCTCAATGACCAATATACGATGACAGCCAATTCTGGTTTGCCGTCCAGGAATTCTCGGTCAACAGTTATTAGCTGGTTACAAAAAGTTCTGGTATTATTTCTTTCTGTCAAATATAGAATTTAAACCACTGAGGCCACCGAGGGCACAGAGTTGATTTTTTAATCTTTTTCAGCCAGGATTTGTCCTGTGGACAAATAGCCGGCGGTTTCACCGCCTGGCTTTTCCTTCTTCAGCAAGCCTTCAGAAAAACACGAGTGCTTTTCTGAAGGCTTGCTGAAGAAGGAAACAATGGCTGAAAAAGATTCTCTGTGTTCCCTGTGCGCTCTGTGGTTATTTTCTTTGTGGCTTTGCGACTTGGTGTGAGGAATTTTCTTTTCTGAAACCAACTGATGGTCGCTGACCGAGAATTGCTGTTTGCCGTCGTGAAATTTGTTGTTTAAAAACGAAAGTGATAGAATAAAGCTGCGAGCTGATAATTTTTTGGAGAAACTTGCATGGAGCAACAAAAAGCCAGATATGTTAACCCGTTCACTGACTTTGGCTTTAAAAAGCTTTTCGGTGAAGAATATAACTCTGACCTGCTGATTGACTTTCTTAATCAGCTGTTAAAAAAAGAGCAGGGTAAAATCAAAAAAATCACTTATCTTAAAAGCGAGCGGCTTGGTGGTTGTGTTACTGACCGAAAAGCCGTTTATGACCTGTATTGTGAAAATGAAGCAGGCGAAAAGTTTATTGTTGAAATGCAGAAATCCAAGCAGAAGTTTTTTAAAGATCGAAGTCTTTATTATGCTTCTTTTCCGATAAGTCAGCAGGCAAAAACAGGTGACTGGAATTTTGAGCTCAAGGCAGTATACGCAATAGCAATACTTGATTTCGTTTTTGATGAGGACCTTAAAGAGCCTGAAAAGCTTCGCTATGACGTAAAATTATCAGACATTGAAACCAATGAGGTTTTTTACGATAAACTCACCTTTATTTATCTGCAGATGCCCAAGTTTAACAAAACTATTGATGAGCTCAAAGACCGCTTTGAAAAATGGCTTTATGTTCTAAAAAACCTTGAGCGGCTTCACAATATTCCAGAAAAATTGAAGGACAGAATTTTTAAAAAGCTTTTCAAAGCCGCTGAAATAGCCAGGTTTTCACCCGAAGAAGCCGAGCAATATGAAGACAGTTTAAAAATTTATAGGGATCTGAAAAACTCTTTAGATACTGCACGTGAAGAAGGTCGTGAAGAAGGCATTAAAGAAGGCAGAAAAGAAGGTGATCAATTAAGATGCGAAAAAATAGCTCTTAAAATGATTGCTAAGGGCAAATCTTTTGAAGAAATCAACGAAATTACCGAGCTTTCTATCAAACAAATCGAGCAGTTGGCAGAAAAAAATAAAGTCTCAGAACCGGCCGGTAAATATAAAGCAAAGCAAAAACCCGCCAAACCCCGCAAAAAGAAATAATTGCCAAAAGGTCTTATATAATTCATTTGTTTTAAAGATCTTTTGAAAAATCAGTCTGCTTTTTGCTGTTGTTCTTTGAGAATTTTTTCAGCGACGGACGGAGTAGCGCTACGAATTCCGGAGACCCCTTAATCGACTTGATAAAATTGCATCAAACGTAGATAATTAAGTAGTGTTACCTTGAGCATGTTAAAAAAGCAACAATGGGTTCGGGAATACATTGATACAGACGATTATTTCTATGTTTCTGACGGATAGAAGTATTATTCAAGATTTAAAATAGTCAGCAGTTCCAGAAAACCTCCTGATACACCAGTCAGAATAAATGTGTGGGGGGGGCTGGTAAAAGAGCTTAAATACTGAAAAAACTCAGGAAACTTACACGCAGAGGCGAAAAGTATGATTCTGGGAAAAAATAGAATTTAAAGAAAGGTTTAAAATTATGCAATCAAAATCGAAAAAAAGATCAATATTAGTGTTTGTAGGTTTCTTGCTTTGTTTTTCGATTCAATCCGCAAATTCTGATCCGATATCTCGCGGCAAAGAGGGGCAACAAGAGTTTGACGAACTTGGCGAAAAGTTTAAAAACATTAAAGATGAAGGCGCACTGGACTGGACCCTGGAAACTGATGAGGTCAAAAGTATACATCAAGCCATAGAGTACCAGGATCTGAATTCGCTAAAACGTCTCGTTTCTGAGGGGGCAGATGTTAACCTCGCAGATAGTTCAGGAAAAACACCTCTTGAACTGGCAATAACCAGCAGAAATTTTGATTTGGTAAAGTTTCTGATACAAAGTGGCGCTGATGTGAATCAAAAAATATCCTTCAGTGACCGACAGATTTCAATGTCGTTATACGCATATAATGTAAGAAAGGTATATTCCGAAGAAGAACAAACTGACAAAATTTTCAGATATATTCTCAAAAATGGCGCCGATCTCAGTGAAACAGATAATCTCGGGCAAACAATACTTTTTCACTTGTTGCCGGTAAAGTCTGACTCAGACTTCGAACTGATTGAGTGGGTTCTTGATAATGGATTGCCCGTAAATGCAAGGGCAGAACACAACGAGAGAACCGTTTTACACATGGTAACAAATTATTCTCATTTTGGGATGTCTGAATATTTGTCCCAAATAGTAAACTTGCTGGCAAAAAAAGGAGCTGAAATAGATGCAGAAGGCAAAGACGGATTTACTCCTTTGTTGCTTGCTGTACAGAATAATAATTTGCAGTTAATCAGGCTTTTGCATGCCAAAGGGGCCGACTTAAATTCAATAACAACCGATGGTATAACCTCAGTGATCTTGGCACTGGAAAATCTGGCGAGGGGCAAACAAGATTCTTTAAGTGTTTTAAGGTATCTGATTGAAAATGACGTTGATCTCGACAGCTCACCTCAAGGCAACACTTTAGACATTGCCCAAAAACTTAAATCAATGCCAGACACAGACATAAAAGCAATTGATACAGCTATCAAACTTATCAGAGAAAAGCTTTTGAAAACAAATCAATAAGAGCTCGCTCCGGTGGTATCTTAATCGACAAAATAAAACCGTTACAAACGCAGTCAATTGCCTGGGGTGTCTCGAATGGCAATAAGTTAACGAGATATTCAAAAATAAGATGATTTATTCGTCCTCAGCGAAGCGGTAATCCTAATTGAATAATCAATATTTAAATCGATTACGATTAGGATTACGAGCATCCACCGTCGCCAAGGCTATGGCGGACAGGCGAGCACGAATCGCAAAATATTACTTCTTATCTTAGTGGCATTTTAAGATGTCCCTCGATAACGGGTCTTTTTTTGTGCCCGGTTTTTTCAGGGGTTGGCTTGCCTTAATCTGTTGGCAATGTTAAAAAGACTGAGCACTACTCAAGGGTTGAGGGAGGCACCGATGAAAAGCAAAAAACTGCTTTGTTTTGTTCCCCTGATAATAACTTTTTCGTTACTATTTTCCGCAAATGAAAATTTTGCCCGGTCTGCTGACAACTTTAACTATCGCCCCGATCATGAGGTTTATCAAAACAGACCGGGTATATCAAAAGACCGCCGGCCCACAGATGACCGGGAAAGAATTCTTCAGCTATTTGGTTTTCTTGATGAATTTGAACTTTTATTCCAGGATATCAAGTTTCTCAATGTAATAGCCAGACTTCCGAGATTAAAAAACTCTTATCGCCGGGCAATGAATGCATTAAAAAGAATACAGCATCGGCTTACTCCCGAACTGAAAATACTGGTGCAGATTTACGGAGCAAAATATAAACTGTTTACCGGGCTTGGAAATATATTTAAGGATATGCGTATAGACAGCGGCTATAGAAATGCCTTGATTCGCTCGGGACTGGCGGCTTTATCTCTCTATAATCAGGTCATAGATAAATTCAGAGAGCCCGGGGGATTTGACGAAGATCAACACAGACAGCTGGAGTCTATGGTTAAAACTATTCCAAAAAGATTACAAAAATACTCGGTAACTTCAAAATATCTGCTTCTTGATAATGAAAAAATACCCAGGGGCCAGCAGATTATGGTTCTGGAACTTCAGGAAAAAAGAGCAATGGTTTTATTTATGGGGCCTACACTTACTAATCATCAGATCGAAGGTTGGTTAAGCCTGCGGGATCTTGAAAAAAGAACCACCTGGGAAAAAATGAACCGGGTATTCTTCGAGCAGTAAACCTTTAAAAAATTTTGGTTTTGCCTCCCTTTTTGTTGGTCTGGGCTGTTTTGCTCTTGCCTGTTATCTGCGGGAACTGGATATTTCCGGAACA
Organism: Candidatus Rifleibacteriota bacterium; assembly: GCA_051747585.1. Taxonomy (GTDB): domain Bacteria; phylum Muiribacteriota; class Ozemobacteria; order Ozemobacterales; family Ozemobacteraceae; genus DYKG01. Next base: position 178 of record JBNJGH010000215.1, on the reverse strand, counting down.
TTTTCTTCGGGCACTTCTTTTTTTCAGGGCCACTCGCTCTGGCATCTTTTATCTGCAGCAACCCTTGCCTTAATTTACCAGATGTTTCGCTCAGAGAGACGTTTATAAACAACCTACAAATTAGAAAATTCCATATAAAATGTTAAATTCCTGCATGGCTGTTAATCATCGGGCCGGG
>JBNJGH010000214.1:0-4727 GCA_051747585.1 Candidatus Rifleibacteriota bacterium | reverse complement strand
TTAAATGCCAAACTTACAAAATCTATTTCAATTGGTGTTTCCAGTGCAACCTCGCCATATTCACCATTAGCATCTGCAAAAGGATAGTATTCTGAGAACCACCCGGTGTTGGCAACATTACTTCTAATAACCGCAGGGTTTAACTGAACGACCGCAGAAGCTACCTGACCTGCTATAACTTCAAGTTGAAAGCTGTGATCGAGGTAATCGGGGTGACTGGTTTTAAGTGTATAAAACCCCGCAGGAACTTGTTCAAAAGCAAATGATCCGTCGGCAGCCGTAACTGCAGAGTGGGATGTGCCCTCGAGACTTACATCTATCCCGGCAAGTTTCGAGCCATCGACAAAGCTTTCTGCGTAGCCGGTTATATCACCATCTGTGGCTTCTACAGGTTTTAATACAAGTTCAGAAGAGATTTTAACAATAGGTATCATCATATAAGTATGACGGGCAAACGCTTTCCATTGTATTAAACGGTGGAGAAATTTAACGGTAAGATTGGTGGTATAGCCTTCTTTGATTTCAAATTTACCAAAAAATCTAACCCTTTTAGATGGAACAAAAAGATCTCTCGTTTCGCCGTCAACAACTATTTGAGCTTTATTAATCGAAAATTCGAGATATTTATAAATTCCTTCATCAAGCTCCTGATCTGCCAGAACTTCTGCCAAATCAGTTGCCGAAAGCATATCAATGGTTCTTGTATCTAGTGAAATTCGAACAGGACGGCCACTCTCGGGCTTAACCTTCATTTTATTGAATGAAAGAAGGATTTTTTCCGTGCTGTCCTGGCCAAGAAATCTAACCTTAAGACTGCCTTTTAATTTTTTTACATTTTCTCTGAAGCTATGACCAACCTTGTGACCGTTTTTAGCAAAAGTGTATTCTCTTTCCTTTGGTTCGGAGAATACGCTGGCCTTAACCATAGGTTCGTTAGAGTCAACTTTTTGCGCCAGTTGCTGAGGTTGGTCTACATCAGTACCCACAGGATTTGATGAGGATTTGAATAGACAACCGGTAGTTAAAGATAGTAATATTACTAAGCTCAAAATTGTAAGGATTTTAAAGTTTTTCATGTTTCCGGTTAACCTCCTGAAAATTATAGAACTGGCGCTACTAATATTCATGCAAAAACTGTACCGGTTTTTCCACAGTTTTCCGCACTCTTCAAATTCCATTATAGAACCGGTTCAGGCAAAATGCAACAATAACGGCATTTTCAGGTTGGGGATTTTTTCCCTACTGCTTTTATTTAAACTGGGGATTTTTTTCGGTGTTTCTGCTGAAGCGGTTCAAACAATAAAACTCGATTTAACCGCCAACCAAACCTACAATGCAACCTTCAGCTATAATTTTTCTGATTTTGCCACCCGATCAGACATTGTACCCGACCGCGTCTATTTTAATGCCTCGGAAACCATGAATACACACAACAGCATACCGGCTTATACGAGCGACTTTCCTGCCTGGCATCTTAACTACCCCACAAATTCGTGGGATACCGTAAACACCGAAACATTAACCGAATTTTATTATGATGTTCAGGTTGGACAAATTCCATCCGGGAATTCTTCAGGCTTTTCTACTGACAACTTTGTTCTCTCTCGAATGGAAATGATTAGCGGACAAGGAAAAATCGAATTTTTAACCTATTCTTCAGAAGGCAATTTCCTCACCACATCCTCTACTGGTCCTTTTACTGTTAAATCTGGTTCAATACTAAAAAACCATGCTATGGTTATTGCCAATTCCAAGATTTATTTTTTCTGGGTGGATTACTCAGACAATAAAATTCACATGCGCAGCCATAACGGCACGGGCTTTTCGGATGAAATAACCTTCAGCAGTGACGACAATGACCCAACCTATGGCCTCGGTGGCGGACTGATTGATCGAAACGGCACCGAATATGTCGCTCTGACTTATGCTAAATCTGCAACTGAAATTAATATTGCCTATTTTCCCGATGGCGACTTTTCTTCGATTGCCACCCAGACCATTTCGGTTGCAAATATTTCTACGCCCCACGCAGATATCTGCCAGAATCCACGCACCGGCCACGTTTATCTCACCTGGATAGATACAGAAACCCAATATTATTTGAAAAGTGACACATCAGGGAACTTTGATTTCAACTCAGCCCCGGTTTCTCTTTCGGGCACCTGGGCTACCAACTTTGGTTACAGTATTCAAGGATTTCCCAACTTTGAAACCGGCTTTGCTCTGCCCGACAAAGACAATGATTATGTGACAAATATTGCACTAAAAAATACAGACACGGTTGTGGACAACATAAGCCCCAAAGGTAACGCACAAATTTTTTCTTATGAAAAGAATAACAAAAATTATTCGGGGCTTATTACCCTCAGCGACTTTCAAACCTTTAAATTCAGCAGAAAACTTCTTGCTTACCCTGACGAATTTTCATGGCAAAAAAGCAAAAAACTACTTCATCTCGAAGGCCCTCCAATTAAAAACTCAATAGTAAGTGCTGAAGTTGATTTTGCTGAAATAAATGTTCCCGGCTGTATTGCCCGGACCATAAATTCAGCCGGAGGGTCGACTGCCTTTATTGACAAAGCAAACATGATAGCCAGTTCGGGCAATGTTTTATCCCTTGCTTTTGATAAAGATATGAATCTTAACAGCACACTGATCGACGACCAGATAAAACTACTTGCTCCAGATAACAGCGAGTTGAATATCAGTTTTAATTCATTAAGCAGCCGGTCAATTTCTTTCAATCTCGATCAAGATCTTGATTTTGCCACCACCTATACGATAACGGTAGCAAGCGATGTTTTAGACGCAAATGGCTCACAAATTTATCAAGATTATTCGATTGATTTCACTACCCAGAACTCTGTCAGTAATGTAATTGCAAGTGAAGTAAGCGACATTCAAACTTACAGCAATTCGGCCTATAGCAACCAGCTTTCTGACGGCTCAGAAGTAAACGCAACTACTACCATATATCTGCAAATCCAAGCAACCGACCCTGCTTACAACACGATTGACAAATCAACGGCCACAGTTCTGCTCAATGGAACAAAAATTGATGATCTGGTTTTGACCCAAACAACCGCGAGCTCAAATTTTTTCAGGGGCTCTTACTCTCTTAATGCCCCCTACGGCGGCAACAATCTTTACGAATTTGTCAGTCCGTCTACCGCTATCAAAACATCATTAAGGGTCGATTATCCCACCCTTTCATCAAACAGCCCGTCGGATGGCAGCACCAATATTGAAATTGACACCAACCCCCAGCTTGTTTTCTCGGAAAGCATAGACGCAGCAACCGTAAATAAAGACAACATCAAGCTTATACCTGAGGGAACTGCAGCCAATTACAGTCTTTCGCTTTCCGGCAACACTATAACCATCGATCCCGATGATTCTTCAGAAAGTTACCTGTTAACCGAAACCACTTATGAAATTCAGGCCGGCCCGGGTTTAAAAGATCTTAACGGAAACCCTTTTGTAAATTCGCCTGCAACTTTCACCTCAACTTTTACAACTCAAGCTTCTCAAACTCGTCCATTATCTGCTTCAAGCCTCAAGATTTTTTCAGATGCGGCTTTCAGCAGCGAGCTGGCTGCAAAATCTGATTATGCAAAAGACGCTACTATCTACTTACAATTAAGCGGCACAGATGGATCAGCGCTAACAAAAGATTATGCGTTGGCCCATGCCTCAACCGGCGAACAGATAATTCTCAGCGAAACAGCTTCTTCTACCGCCATTTACCGGGGCAGCTTTTCCTATACCGGCTTAACTGATGACTACGAACTGGTCATAAACTCTGTTAAAACTCCATCTGCCAGCTCGAGTCTTTTAATAACTTATCCGGAACTGAGCCCGGTTTACCCTGCCAGCGGAGCAACCAATATTCCGGTAAATTCTTCGATTAGAATACAAGCCGATGAGGAAATAAAAGCCGCAGAAATAGACACGACAACGGTTCAACTTCTTGAAAGCGGCACCCCAATTGCTGCAAGCAGAAGCTACAACTCAGCAACCCGTGAAATTACAATAACCCCTGACACTCTTTTAGAGAGCGAAACAACCTATACAGTAAAAGCTCAAGACCTTCACGATGTTTATGATAACCCACAAAGTTCGACTTTAATCTATGAATTTACCAGTGAAGACATAATTTCCCCGACAATCATCAGTTATCAGCCGTCACAGAATGAGGCCGGGGTAACAATCGACCGCAAAGCAATTATAACTTTTTCCGAAGAAATCATGCTTTCTTCGATAAATAAAACAAACGTCATTGTAAAGCGAAATGGCGGCAATGCAAGTTACAGCCTAATTTTAAACTCTGACGAACTGACTATTGATCCTGATGAAACCACAGAAAGTTACTGGCTGACAGACACCAGCTACGAAATAGCCATAGGACCCGGAGTTAAAGATCTTGCCGGCAACAATCTTTCAAATGTACCCGCCACCTTTACCCTCAATTTTTCGACTCAACCTTCAACTACCGCTCCGGCAGCATTAGAAAGTTTAACAATTTACAAAGACGCACTTTTGCTTGAAAGCTGGACAGCTGAAGAACAAGCCCCGGGAGATACTACTGTTTATGTAAAATTAACCGGTACAGATGGAGCTACCCAAACAAAGGATATTGCAACAGTAACACTTGATCTATCATGGACCACAAATGACCCGGAATTTTATCTAAACGAAACTGCTTCTAATTCAACCGGCTTTTATAT
>JBNJGH010000213.1:2321-4738 GCA_051747585.1 Candidatus Rifleibacteriota bacterium | reverse complement strand
GCTTGGCGAGATTTTTCTTTAAGAGTCGGCTTCTTCATCAGTTTCGGGTATTTCTATTTCTTCGGGGGGAATTGAATAAAGTATTCCATCTTTGGAACCATAAGCCCTATGCCCCAATTTTTTGTGCAAAGTTGCAGCTTTTCTCATTGCCTGCTTGAGAGCCTTATCAATTAAAATATCCTCAACAAGCAACCGTTCAATAAACTTTTTAGTAGTTTGAAATTGCTGTTTATTATTACCATTAAATCCCTCAGACCGGAAAATAGCCTTTAGCTTCGGGAGAAGTGTTTTTTCAATAGAATTGTCAATTTGGAGCCCGATAATTGAACCATTAACATCATACTCCACCAGAATTCCTTCGTAAATCTCTATTTCTTTGGCGACCCTGGCAGAATATGAAAATTTAATATGACTTCTTTTGTTTTGCATTTTTAATTACATTTCTTTGCGTTCTTTGCGGCTTGGCGAGATGTTTCTTTTTGGCTCTGGGTGAGGACCTTGCTACTGTTTTTCAGCCTTGTTGAATTTTATTTCGAGGAGTTTGCCCAGGCCGGAAAAAATAGCCTCCCATTCTGTGCCTTTTCTGAGCTTCATAAATTGCTCATAGGTCAGGGGTTTATCGAGAAGGTTATCAATTTCAAACTCTTTAGATTCTGTTACTTTTTTGGCCGTGACCTTATAATTTTCAGATTTTTTCTTTATTCTGGTATCACCCAATTGCGGCGGGCTATTGCCGGATACATCAGCCTCCGGCCAATAAGGTTTTTCCTCGGTGCCACTGGCACTCAACTCTTTTGAAGTCACCCACTTGTTTATATTATAAGTCACCTTGTTCTCATGAACCGGAACTCTTTTATATTTTGGCTTTCTAACTTCACGAGTTTTTGTAATTTTCTTATATTGAGGCACCATCTTATAGGTGAACTTAAAGCGACCGTTACCAAGATCGATCTTTTTGTCTTTTACCTTTTTCTCGCCGGATTTAACCTTTTCAGTGTAGGTTTCTTCTACAGTTTCATAACCATCCTGAACCTTATTGTATCTTCTAATTTCTCTATTTTTGGAAATAATCTCAGCGCCGGCAGGAACTTCGCTTTCCCAGGCGGTTTCTTTTACCGTTTTATATTCCTGCAGCTCGGCAGTTCGCTTCCAGTAGTTTCCGGTAATTTTGAGTTTGGCTTCCGATTCGCTACAACTCAAGCCTGCGACAATCAGCAGAATAACTGCAAGTATTGCAATACCAGCTTTTACGCCCCAGTGAACAGGCTTTGGGGTCTCAACTGATTTTGCAACCGGTTTATCTTTTATTTCTTTGACCTTACGCTTTTTGCCAGCATCGCGAGAAGAGCCGCAGCCGGTGCAATTATTAGTAGAAGACGGGGAAGTGTTACCGCAAAACTGACAAACCCAATCGGGTCCGGCTTTTGCTTTGGCAAGCTCTTCTTCGTCGGTTATCACCGGCGCATCGTCATCGGTATAAAACTCAACGTTTTCGCCCCTTATAGCCCCGCACTTCGGGCATTGCTGCTCGGAACCCTTACATTTTGCGGAACAATTTGGGCAGTTCCAGTAGCCTTCTACATATTCTTCAATAACCCGAATTTCTTCTTCATTATTGTCGCCGTTATTGCCGTCATTCTCTGATTTTTTATTTTCTTGATTCATCCCAGATTGCTCCTTGCTACTCGATACAAGAACCTAAACTGATACAGTCCAGACAAAATTTGTCTGGATTCAGTTTTATTTAATTTTTTTTAATATCCCCAACTGCAGTTATATCACAAAACAGCGCATGCGACAATTTTTATAAAACTTACTTTTCAAGGGGTTTTCAAACAATAAAAACTTGCAGATTGGCTGAATTAAAGCTTCAAAAAAATACAAAAATTAAACCACTGAGATCACGGAGGCCGCGGAGATAATTTTTTAATCTTTTTCAGCCTTTGTTCTGTCAATTAACAATTGCCTCAGAAAAACACCAGTGCTTTTCTGACCAATTGTTAACTGGCAGAAAGCCGGGCGACAAGAGTCGCCGGCTGATTGTCCGGCAGGACAATCCCTGGCTGAAAAAGATTCTCTGTGCTACTCGGTGTGCTCTGTGGTTTAAAGGTATTATTTTGGTTTTCTATGCAGGTCAGAACAATTTACATTAAACGATTAATTGGCACGAGATTGCTTCGTCGTTCTGCTTCGCATAAAGCTACGCAGAACTCCTTGCAATGACTTGTTTACGCGGAGTTTTCAATACCATTTTATAGAGTTTTTTGTGCCAAAATTAAGTTAGTTGGGCAAATAAAGTCGGGTGCTGTAACCCTGGATTCCTGATCCTGTGAAACACAGGTCAGGAATGACGGGCCAATATGGTCATTGAGCGTTAGTCGAAATGACCGTTGAACGTCTAACCGGTCATTTCGACT
>JBNJGH010000213.1:0-2221 GCA_051747585.1 Candidatus Rifleibacteriota bacterium | reverse complement strand
TGGCGAGAAAACAATCTTTTTTATTCTTTGTGGGCTTTGTGGCTTGGCGGCTTTGTGTGATGTGAAATTCGACAACGATGACGATGACGACAACGACAACGAAGATTGGCACGAAGGCGAGGGCGAGAGCGAAGACTGGCTAGAGAGAGTCCTGGCCGGTGGGTTGGGTTGATTCGGGAACTTCCGGTTCCGGCGGAGGCATTGGGGTTTCTTTTGCCGGCTCGGGTTGCGGACAGCGGGGGAACTGCTTAAAAGAAGGGCCGCGGAAGATATCGATTCGGCAATTTCCGGTATTAAGAACGTAAAGATCACCGCCAGGGCCGAATCTTGCAGCTTTGGGGCGAGAAAGATGGCCGGGCAAGGTGCCGAATTTCCCTATAATTTGTTGAATTTTATAGTTGGAATCAAGTAGAAGAATATGGTGATTCCCGGTATCGGCAATTGCAAGAAGACTGTCAGCAGACCTGTCTATGCCCTGGGGATATCTCAAATTATAATGAGGCCAGCTTATTAACTCATTTTTTTTCTTCAAATCGGAGCCGAAATGCATTATACGGTGATTACCGCTGTCGGTGAGAAAAATATCGCCGCTGCGATCGACAATGACTCGGGTTAAATCTTTGAACTGACGATAATCACGACCGGACATGTGATGCATATGCCCGAGTCTGTCCACCGGCTTGAATTCAGGCGAAAACTTCTGCATTCGATTGCCCTGAACTCTCTGGCGCTGAAGGAAATCAAGTCCCAAACCTCTTAAGTAATTTGATCTGGGCTCAGTTACATACAGGTTACCGTCGCAATCAACATCTATGCCAAGTGGATGATGAAAATAGCCGTCTTTCCAGCCTTCCTGGCCCAGAACCCATTTTATTTCTCCATTCAGAGCAAGGGCCTTGATTCTATGGTTCCCGGTATCGGCGATTAAAATCGTGTCAGTGCCCAGCCAGGCGACACCTACGGGTAGATTGAAACGGTCGAACGGAATCCTGTCTGCAGGTCTTACACGCCCCTGACCGCCCTGATAGGCACGTCCGGTAAGATAATGTTCTTCGCGACGCCCGTCAAGATAGTCGCGTTCACGGTATTTATCTGAAGGGCTGCCCGGCTCGGTTCGATTGGCCCAGGGCCAGAGCTGCCCGTACATCGCTTTAAGCTTCAGCGGCTGGGTGGCATTTCGGTTAACAAAGAACAGACATATTCGGTTGTTTTTAGTATCACTGACCGCAAGCATTCGTCCATCAGGGGAGAAGCACATAGCTTCGGGAAACATTAACTGCCCTTCTTCGTGACCGGGCTCTCCCCATGATGTGTGATATTTGTAGGGAACAGCTTCTTCGGCTGAAAAAACGGGAGGCTGCAAGAAGACAAGCAGTGCCGTGAAAGCCAGTAGGAGAATAAGCGTCTTGTTGTTCATGATTTGTTTATAAGTTAAGAGAATACAACCGAAGTTGCAACTTTTTTAAGCAAAGAACAAGGTTTCTCGCGAAGGCGCCAGGAACGCCAAGAAAAGAGAAAGGGATTATGTAACCGTTCATCGGTGGTTTCGACACTTCGACCCAGCGCGAGCTAACGCTCAACCACCAATATACGATGACCGATAACAATCAGATTGCTTCGCCAGCCCTGCCATTTTCGGTCAATTTTTATTAACTGGTTACCAAAAGCTCTGGTAATATTTCTTTCTGTCAAATATAGAATTTTAACCACGGAGGCCTCAGAGTGCACCGAGACGATTTTTTAATCTTTTTCAGCCTTTGTTCTGTCTATCAATAAGTGTTCAGAAAAGCACCAGTGTTTTTCTGAACACTTATTGATAGACAGAAAGCCGGACGGTGAAACCGCCGGCTGATTGTCCGAGGGACAATCCACGGCTGAAAAAGATTCTCTGTGTAACTCTGTGGGCTCTGTGGTTAGTTTCTTAGCGGCTTTGAGACTTGGTGTGGGGAATGATAGAACATGTCAAATTACTCAAAGAAAAAAACTTGCCAACTCCTCCGATTAACAAAAATCCCACCATTATAATCCGCAACGAGCCGGAATCAAAAGCTGCGTAAACACATATAGAGAGACGAGCCTCAAACTTTTTGTTTTCAGGGTTTTGTTTATAAAAAAAAATGAGGGATGAAAAGGAGATTGCTTCGTCGGGCAGAGCCCTCCTCGCAATGACCCCGTCTATGCACTTTCGAGTTTCGACGCGGCTGCCCTTAAACCGGAATTT
>JBNJGH010000212.1:0-4745 GCA_051747585.1 Candidatus Rifleibacteriota bacterium | reverse complement strand
AGCACCTATTTTTCACAAAATGAGCAGCAAATACTCAAAGTTGCAATGCCATCAAAGAGAAGACCACAACTTATACTCACCGGGTCTATGAATGTCAGCCATATAGAAGAAAGAATAAACCAACTGGCAAAAACTTATGCGTTATATTTTATTTCCGGCATTCTTGCGGTTATTTTCTTTTTAAAACTGTTGCAAGCGCGACTTATTCATCCTATTTCGAATTTAGTCTACTACCTCGAGGAAATAAAAGCCGGCCATTTCAACAAAGTAGCAACCACGCAAAGAAACGATGAGTTCAAAAATATTTTTGAAGCCTATAATCAGATGATCGATGGTCTTAAAGTTCGGCAAAGGCTTTTGTCTATAACCTCTGACAGTGCGGTTGAAGAATTGAGACAAAAACAGACTGCCAACAATTCAAAAAAAACAAAGTCAAACCAGGTTGTGTGCCTTGTTTCAGATATAAGAAGCTTTACAACTCTTTGCGAAAGCTATAATCCGGAAACAATAACCAGACTTTTAAATCTACATTTTGACCGCATGAGTCAGATCATACATGCGCACAACGGTGAGATAATACGTTTTGTCGGCGATGCTATCGAAGCCAGGTTTCCCTGCCCCACACATAAACGAGAAAAGGTTTTTGAAGAAGTTGTAGAGGCTTCTTTGCAGATGTTGGCAACCCTATCATTGATAAACCAGGAAAGAAAGCGCCAGAAGCTGTTTACTTACAATATTGGCATTGGCATTTCATACGGGTCAACCTCATCTTTCACGGCAGGCGAGAAATTCGGCAGAGCCGAGCTATTGCAGGTTGGCAAGCCGCTAGAAAGAGCTATTAAACTTGAAGAATTAAGCAAAAATTATCAGGATTTTCCACTTTTAATAGATGCTGAAATCGGAAATGCCTTAAAAAACAATGCTGAAAAGAAATTTAAAATTTATTCTGAAAGCCGGGAATCCTATGAATTTTTTGTTTTCAAAGAACCTCCTGAAAGCAGCAGTTACTTCAGCAGTTTTGCAACAAACGGAAACGAAACAGATGCTTCTTCACCCGGGAAAAAATCGAACAAAAAAGAAAATGGTTTAACTGCATTTATTCATGAAAAGTTTAATCATCCGATTCTCGTATTTTTACTGGGCTGCATGATTTTATTTTTACCTGCATTTCACGCAATTCAGAATATCTACAAGGTCTATTTCAATCATTCTAAAACCCTTAAGAATCAGGCTCACAAGCAGAACAGATTTATTCTCGAAACCAGAAAGTTGCCACAAGCCCGCAAAGAGCTTCTTGAAATAGAGCTGCGCAAAAAGATAACAACTCTTGCCAATGAAACTGCAAACAATTTTTCAAAACAAGATTTCCCAAACTTGAAAAAACAATTGAGCAATAAAATTGAATCTTTCGGACTTAAGAGTCATAAAATTGTTTTCAATAAATACGACAAAGCCTTAACTCAAGAATCTGTTCCCGTGAATTTTCCCGGGGACAAGATGTCATTTAACCTCGAATGTGTTTTAAATGAATGCCTAAGATTAAATGATTGTCAGTTAAATGTTTTTCTCGAACCTGATACCAAAGTAATGAAGTTTCTTGGAAAGACCGTAAACCGAAGCGGACTGCTAAAAGAAGCCAGAACAAGATTTATTAATGTAAATTTAGCTTCTGAAGCCTATTGGCTATACTGGCAACCGATTTATAACACCCAAAGAAATTTGAAAAAGTCTTCTTCCTCCAAACGATTCAAAGCCTATGGAAGCTTTTCTTCAGCAGAACGCGATCTTCATCTTCTGGGAGGAGTAATAATTCTCTGCCACCCGCCTGAAAGCTCTCTTGCAGCCGGCAACAGTAGTGAAGCAACTCAATCCGTTTACGCCAGAATCGATCTAAGAAAACAATTGATTGTTGAAAAGAACGGCGATCTTAAAAATTTGATCGAAGAACACAAAAATCTTTACCCGGAATTCAGCAAAAATAATATTAGCAACGCTGAGATGCTGACAGCTCTTAGCCAACAAAAATTCACCAACAAATCAGACTGGGCATTTGATTTCGAAATTATCCAGCAGGACGCCCCGCAATTAAATCTTGCCGCAACCCGAATTCCTGATGTTTCTTTTAACAACAAAGCACTAACCTGTCTGGGAATCACATTTTTTGTTCTCTATTCCTTGTCGGTTCTCTTTCTCTGGTATAAATCTTTTTACCGGGAGAAATATATTGCAAAAACTTTGAGCCGCCAAATTTTAGGAAGTTTTACTGGCTTGTTAATTTTTCCGGTTATCGGAATATTTATTACCCTGACTGTTCTCATCAATGGCTGGCAGGAGAGCTTACTACAACAAACCAGGCAAAGCTTTCTTGAAAGAACTCAGAAAATGGAAGAAAAACTTCAATTACATCGTTATCTTGTTCCCCAAAAGCTTGAAAAATTCATGAATAACAATGGTGTAGGCAAATTTTTCAAAGGCTCTCAACAGGAAAAAAACAAGCTCGGCAATTTTCTTGAGCTTACTTTTAAAAAGATGAATACCAAAGCCAGAGCACTGGGAGTGAACTCAATAATGATAAATACCTACAGCGGCCGCAGAGAATTTCTTTTAATGGATGGAACACTTGCATCGGATTCCAACCCCATGAAGCAGACCTTTGGTTATCATGCCGACCAGCTCATAGAAAGGCTGAACGACAAAGATCTTGAAAAGTTGGAGCAAAAAAACTCCAGAGAAAAGCTTTCAGAAGAAATTGCTGCAGAACTGGTTTTAAATGTACTGGCATCGAGCTATGGAAATGATATAGTTTTAGATTTACTCTTCGGCTTTCGCAAACCGGTTAAGTTCTTTTCCGGCTATTCATCTCAGGTCGCTTACCAGTATTTATATCCAGATGCACAAAACCCACTGGGGCTTATAAGTTTTTCATTAAGCTATTATCATAGTAATATTTTTTCGATGAGCAGAATAATGGCCGCCCAATATTTTCGCGAGCAGGAAAACTCTTTGATTCCGATGCAGATTTTTACTGTCAACAATCCTCTTCCGGGATTGCCGACTTTTCCAGAAGATGGCGAAAATTTCCCTTTTATAAAAGAGCTGGGGCAAAAATCGGGTCTAGTTGGCGAAATAAGCAGATGGACCGAATATCAAAACAAGAGATATTATCTTACCACTTACCGCAGCAACCTGGCGCCGCAATTCACTTTTACAGGGTTTATCAAAGAAAGTGATTTTACTCAACTAATAAACCGACGTGCGTTGAACTTTGCCGCAATTCTGGCGATTTTTATTCTTATGTTACTGGCACTTGCAACTCAGACAGCCAGAGATTTTATTCGACCTTTGCATTCATTATTACTGGGCATGAAAAATATTGGCCGCGGCAATTATCAAACAAGAATATTTTTCACCAGAGATGACGAATTTGCAACTCTTGCCAATTCCTTTAACAATATGGCGCAGAATTTGTCGGAAAAAAACAAACTTGCAAAAATGGTTTCAGAAAGCGCATTTGAGATGGCTTCTTCAGATGAGGCAGAACTGCAGGCCAGAAAAGGGCAAAGGCGGCTTGTTGCTGTTCTTTATCTTGGAATTCAAAATTATCAGGAATTAATCCAGACGAATGAACCATCAGAGATTCAAACCATACTTAACGCCTGGATTGACCGTGTATCCGAGACAGTTAGTTCATGTGGTGGTGAAATCGATAAAGTAATGGAAGGCAAAATTCTGGCGACTTTCTTTGCCGACAAAAACATTTACGGTAAAACAGAAAAAGGAAATTATGAATTTTTGCTTAAAGCTTTCAACGCGGCAACTCAAATCTGCCATAGTCGGCAAAAGCACCCCATTACTGTAGGCGGAGGAATTTACAAGGGAATTGTCATTTCCGGGTTAATGGGCAATAAAGAACGAAGAGACATGACGGTTATCGGCGATACGGTAAACATTGCAGCCCGTTGCTTTTCGATCGCGGTTCAACAGAGCAACGAAGCTTCCATAATAACTACCGAATCAACTGCTGAAGAAATCCGAAGCCGGTATAGCCTTGAAACAATAGGCAATTATTCCATTAAGGGCAAGAAGAAAAAGATACAACTTTTCAAAATAACCTCGTCAGCCTGATTTTTTAAAAACAATCAAACGATTGTCTATACGTTCAAGCTTCAAGGCAAATGTGTCTTTAATGTAATTTATAGTTTTTTTGCTATAAATAAAAACGTGGGTCAAATCATTACGATACCCCCATTTATTAAAATCTATGCTTGAATCATACAAAAATGTCATTATCAATAAATGGCCACCGGGCTTAAGTATTTTAATAAGCTTTGCAATATCCTGAGCCGGGTGGTGAAGATGTTCAAAGACCTCGCAAGCGATTATATAATCATATCTATAATTGAGGTAATCTTCATCCGGAAAAAAATAAGGATCATACAATTTGATATTGTAACCTTTGTCTTGAAGCACTTTTGTAATAACAGGCCCGGTGCCACAACCATAGTCCAACCCAAGATGATGAGGTTCAAATTTATCTAATACTGTGTTGGTTATGGGTGAAGTGAATTTTTGATAACGAGCATCATTCACATCATTATTATGTCCTTCATATCTCTTTTTCTCCAGCTCATCAGAAAGATAATACCTGGTATCTTTTACGCATGCTCCGCAGGTAGAACAAATAAAATAATATTCATCTACTTTTTCAACTAATTCAGTATTACAAAGGGTGCAATTCATTTTTT
>JBNJGH010000211.1:2568-4789 GCA_051747585.1 Candidatus Rifleibacteriota bacterium | reverse complement strand
CATAGTCATCCAAGCACCTTGCTATTTTTGACAAACTCAAACTTTGTTTTACAATAACTGTAAAAAGTATCATAGAAAAGTAAAAGCTTATCTTTTACTTGAAAAATATCATTTAAACTATCTACAAGCTCGCTTACATTGTAACTATATTCATGAGCTACATTATTTCTAATAATCCGTAAATCCATCCACTCTTGTTTGTCTAAAAGTTCTAGTTTTTCTAAACGATTGAGCATATCTATAAATGGTTTTTTTGAAAAATCTTCACCCAAAAGCAATAGTATTGTCCCAAAAAGTCTTTCACCCATACTATCTTGAAGCTTTGAAAAGCGAAACAAAAATTGATCTATAAATCCAATTTGTTCAAGAGCAAAATGTGTGTATTTTTCTTTATCAAGAGGGAAAAAGCTTTCTAAATGACTATAAGCATGGTTTATCATTTTTTTGTGCTGGTTGCATTCATACAATACCATTATCAATTTTTCTTCCAGTTCATTCATAGTTCCACCCCATCTCTCATAGCTACCTGTTCTATCAATCTACTCTCATCTTTAGCCATCACCACATCTATCTTTTGTTCGCCTATATATTCTTCAAGCAATATTTTAAACTTTCTTGTGAGCTCTCTCTCGTTTTCATACCTTTGGCCAGGACAAAGATAGAGATCTATATCTCCACCTCTTTTAGTATCATCAACACGACTCCCAAAAAGAAATATCTTGCCATCTTGAAATGTTTCATAAAAAGCTTTTTTGATACATTCTCTTTCCTTATCGGTGAGTCTCACTATAAAATCCTTTCCATAAAGATTGCTTCGTCGCCATACTCCTCGCAATGACAGGCTTATGCGAACTTTTCAATACCATTTTATATAACATAATTCTTTTTCGAGAAACAGTAGCAAACCTCGCTATAGAAAGGAATTATTTTATGTTGATTGCCGTAAGTTTGTCTATACGTTATCGAAAGTTAGAGATTTAACCCTGGATTCCCGCTTTCGCGGGAATGACATAGAAAGATTGCTTCGTCGGGCAAAGCCCTCCTCGCAATGACGCAAAAGAACAGTCGACCACGATGACGATAGCGACAACGATTACGAGCACGAGCACGAGCACGAGCACGAAAAATAACTAATTCATTCGTTATATTCGAAGGTTTTGAAGCCGTGGCGGTGGCAGAGTTCGTCTTTGCGGGCTGTTTCGAGGTCAGAGCGCACCATTTCGGCAACCATTTCTTCGAGGGTGGTTTTTGGCCGCCATCCCAATTCTTTATATGCTTTAGACGGATCACCCAGCAGGGTTTCAACTTCTGTGGGTCTGAAATAGCGCGGATCAACTCTGACAATAGTCTGGCCGGGTTTAACAATAATATTGCCATCTTCAGAATCAACAGATTCAACAACCCCGGTCTCGTTAACGCCTTCATCCTGCCATTTGATTTTTATTCCAAGTTCAGCTGCGGCAGCATCGACAAATTCACGAACTGTTTTCTGTCGGCCGGTTGCGATTACAAAATCTTCCGGTTTTTCCTGTTGCAGCATGAGCCACTGCATTTCTACGTAATCACGGGCATGGCCCCAGTCACGCAGAGAGTTCATATTACCCAGATAGAGACAGTCTTGAAGACCAAGCCCGATTCTTGCCATTGCTCTGGTTATTTTTCTGGTTACAAAGGTTTCGCCCCTGGTCGGAGATTCGTGATTGAACAGAATACCGTTACAACCAAATATTCCATAAGCTTCGCGATAATTGACCGTTATCCAGTAGGCATAAAGTTTGGCAACCGCATAGGGAGACCTTGGATAAAAGGGGGTAGTTTCTTTTTGCGGTGTTTCCTGCACCTTACCGAAAAGCTCGGAAGTTGAAGCCTGATAAAATTTGGTATGGTTTTCAAGGCCTAAAATACGTATCGCCTCAAGTAATCTTAAAGCCCCTATTCCATCAACATTGGCTGTATATTCGGGCGAATCGAACGAAACCGCGACATGGCTCTGGGCAGCAAGATTGTAAATTTCGTGAGGCCTGACCTGTTGGACAATACGAATCAAGTTGGTTGAGTCGGTTAAATCGCCGTAATGAAGAATGAATCTCTGGTTCTTAACATGTGGATCCTGATAAAGATGATCGATTCTATCAGTGTTAAAAAGAGAAGATCGGCGCTTTATTCCATGAACTTCATAACCTTTATTCAATAAAAATTCGGCCAGATAGGCTCCATCCTG
>JBNJGH010000211.1:0-2468 GCA_051747585.1 Candidatus Rifleibacteriota bacterium | reverse complement strand
CCTATCTTGCCGGGATTTTCGAGTCGGTGTTTAACCCCCAGAGGAATATAAGTCGACTGGTTTTCGCTAAGCAAAACTGTTTCATCGCCCCGGATGATTTTAGCGGTTCCTTTAACAACTATCCAGTGTTCGGCGCGATGATAATGCATCTGCAACGACAGCTTAGCGCCAGGTTTAACTGTGATTCTTTTTACCAGAAAGCGCTCAGAAGAATCTACTGTTTCATAGGTCCCCCAAGGTCTGTTAACTTTAAGATGATTCAAAGCTTCGGGGCGTTTACTTTTTTTCAGCTGCTCAACGAGTTTTTTAACATTCTGAACTCGATCTTTACGGGCTACCAGAACAGCATCGGAAGTTTCTACAACAATATGGTCATCCAGGCCAACCACACCTACAAGACGACCGGATGATCGGACATAAGAGTTTGTTACCCCATCGAGTATGACATCGCCAATCACCACATTGTTATTTTCATCCTGATCATTAACATCAGACAAGGCCGCCCAGGAACCTATATCGTTCCAGCCCGCATCCAGAGGAATAACCACAGCTGAATCGGTTTTTTCCATAACTGCATAATCAATTGAAATGGAAGGGCTTTCGCCAAACTTTTCAGCATTCAATCTGACAAAATCATTGTCGCTTTCAGCTTGATTTACAGCCATTTCCGAACTTTTGTCCGCTTCAGGATTGAATTTCTGTAACTCGGCAATAAAATCGGAAGCACGAAACATAAACATTCCGCTATTCCAATAGTAGTTACCATCTTCAATATATTTTTCTGCAGTTGCCAGATCGGGTTTTTCAACAAATCGCTCGACTGAGGCCCCGCCCGTGGTTGCATCTAGAAGGTTGGCATCCGCCTTAATATAGCCGTAGCCAGTTTCAGGTGAAGTTGCCACTATGCCAAATGTAACCAGTTTGCCAGAGAAAGCCATCTTTGCCCCGGCTTCTACGGTATTTTGAAAAGTTTTCAAATCATTTATGACATGGTCGGCGGGCAATACCAGCAAGATGTCATCGAATTCTTTATTGATACAGTAATGTGAAGCCGCAGCAATTGCAGGCGCAGTGTTTCGCCCGACCGGTTCAAGAATTATCGCTTCGGGTTCGACGCCAATTTCCCGCATCTGTTCAGCTGCAAGAAATCTATGGTTGTTGTTACATACAATTATCGGGTCTGCGACATCATTCATACCCTGCAATCGCAGAACCGTATCTTGAATCATTGTATTTTCGCCGTTCAAAGGTAAAAATTGTTTAGGATACAGCTCGCGGGAAAGCGGCCACAATCTGGTTCCGGAACCGCCCGATAGAATTACAGGTCTGATCATTTTAGCTTTGCAACCTTTCTAATAATTTATGTAGTTTTTCATGCAAAATAATACCACCGGCTCAAACTTATTGCATGAATTAATTGCAAGTAATTATCTATTTGTTTGTAGAAACCTTTTCAAGACATTTAGATTGCTTCGTCGTTTCACTCCTCGCAATGACTTGATTTATTTACTTTTTCTCTGTGAACTTTTTGGCTTTGTGTGAGGCATAGTGCCTTTTCGGTTATCGGGGTCGGTATCGGCATTCGATTTTCGAAAATTTTCTAAAATGATTTTAATATTGCGATCCCGAGTCCCCATAGCGAATTGCGATCCCGAAATATCATCAGCGGCTTTGGGTTGAGCAAAATTAATCGACCACGACAACGACAACGATTACGAACACGAGTAACAGAGTCAGCCATTAAAAAAAGCAAAATCTTGACATTGGGAAGAGGCAAACCTATAATGAGCGCTAATACTGTAAATAGTGAAAGAAACAGGTGTACATGTCGCAACCCGCTTTTGAGAATTTTTTATTCCAGGATGGTGAAATCTCACTGTCAAAGGCTGTTATTCTATGCAGCATGGTAGACAACGACAAGGATGACGCGCTGGTTGATTTTCTTTCCAGCAGAAATATCAAAGCAGTCATCACCCGTGCAGGTGGAAGTGGCGACAACCTTAAAAGCAAGCTGCTGCGCAACACTTTTGGTGCCGCCGAAAATAGTGGTTTGATACCTATAAACCTTAAAAATCGGCACGCCATTACCAGAGTCGTGGAAGAAATTCTGCGATCTTTTGACAGCCCTCTCATGGACGTAGCCGGCGGCGGTTTGAAGATTGGTCTTGCAGTGAAAGACAACCATCTTGCGATGGGAATTTTTGGAACTCTTGGAATTCCGGGACTGGATGTCGATTATGAAATTTCTGCCTCGAGAATTCTATACCACTGCCTGGAGTTATAGTAATGATTGGAATTATAGTAATAACACACGGCGATCTATCCAGAGAACTGGTTAAAACCGCCGAAATGATAATGGGAAAGATTGAAAACATCGAGACAATAACTTTTACGGTAAAAGAATCGCTCGACAGTCTTAGACAGAATGCCAGAGCAGCAATAGACAAGTTCACTCCGGAAGGCGGCAG
>JBNJGH010000210.1:0-4834 GCA_051747585.1 Candidatus Rifleibacteriota bacterium | reverse complement strand
CGTGTTTTTCTGAAGGCTTGCTGAAGAAGGAAACAATGGCTGAAAAAGATTCTCTGTGTTCTCTGTGCGCTCTGTGGTTATTTTCTTTGTGGCTTTGAGACTTGGTGTGAGGAATTTTCTTTTCTGAAACCAGTTGATGGTCGCTGACCGGAACTTACTTTTGCAATTAACGGGAATTGCTGGCAAATTTTGCAAAGGTTGCCTTTTACCGGGCTTTATTGTAGACTTCGGGCGCTTGAGATTTTCAGTTTGATTAAAAGGATATAGCAATGAACACAGCTCAAATCAGGTTTGATATAGAAGTTAATTCAGAAGTTGGTGAACTTGAAGGAGTTTTATTGCATACCCCCGGCCTCGAAATTGAAAACATGACGCCGGTAAATGCCGAAAGAGCTCTTTACAGCGACATTCTCAACCTTTCGGTGGCTTCCTGCGAATATCAGCAATTAAAGAAAGTTCTTGGAAAACTCACCCAGACTTTTCAGGTTAAAAGCCTTCTGGAAAGAACTCTTCATAATAGCAAGGTCAGAGAAAGTCTGGTCGAAAACATCTGCGAAAACGAAGATGCCCGGGAAATTAAAAACGAACTGCTGGAAATGAATGAAAAGCATCTGGCAAAGTGTTTAATCGAAGGAGTTCTGCTACAAAAGAACAATTTAAGCAGATTTTTGAGCCACGAAAGATATTCATTAAGACCGCTACACAATTTCTTTTTTACCAGAGATTCGGCCATAACAATTAATGACTGGGTGCTTATTTCAAAAATGGCAAATAAAGTCAGATCACGAGAAGCAATGATAATGGAAACCATATTTGATTTTCATCCAATGTTTGCCACCCGTACAATAAAACCTGATATAAAAAAATATCCAAATGCACATATTGAAGGCGGCGATGTTATTGTTGCCCGGGAAGATATTCTCCTGATTGGAGTAGGCTCGAGAACCACACCACAAGCAGTAGACTTTCTAATAGAACATTTTTGTCAAACCAATAAAAATCAGCACATAATTGTTCAAGAACTGCCAAAACAACCAGAATCTTTTATACACCTTGATATGGTATTTACCTTCCTCGACAAAGACATCTGCATGATTTACGAACCGGTGATTTTGCAACCCAATATGTTCCATACGGTTCATATAAAAATAGAAAACGGAAAAGTGGCCAAAATCAATGAAGAGCATAATATTTTAACAGCTCTATCAAATCTTGATATAGAACTGAACCCGATAAGCTGCGGCGGAAACTCTGATGACTGGGCACAGGAAAGAGAACAATGGCACAGTGGCGCTAATTTTTTTGCAGTTGCACCCGGCAAAATCATTGGTTATCGAAGAAACATAAATACAATCGAAGAACTTGACAGAAAAGGGTTTGCTATTCTGGACGCCTCGGATATTGCAGAAGAAAAAATTGATATAAATTCCTATGGAAAATCGGTAATTACTATTGATGGTTCAGAGCTTGCAAGAGGAGGCGGAGGCTGTCGTTGCATGACAATGCCTTTAAAACGCAAAGCAACTTGATTTTAAATCTTTAAAATTTTAGAGCTCTCAGCTAGAATGTAATTAAAAGACCAGGTAAAACCTAATACATTCGCCAGAAAGTAATTGAGAGCAGATGCCTAATAAAGTCCAGAATTTCAGCAGCAAATTTTATGAGAAGCTGATTCTTACATTTATGCTTCTGGCTATATCTATATCAATTTTTATTGGTATGGAAAACTGGTTCAAAGAAAAGATTGAATCAGTTAACAATAAAACTACTGCCCAGAGAAAAAAAATTCTGCAGGATATTGTAAGACTAACAGAGCCCGAAGCTTTTTATAATAAAAAACTTTTACCCCTTCTTCGTCTCATTACTGAAAAAAACAAAGATATAGACACAATACATTCTTTTTACCGGCAAAAGTATGGCATAGAGTTAAATATATATCAGTTTTCTGATAAAAATAAGCTAAGTGCTATTGCACCTTCTAACGCACCCAACAAATGGTTAATAAAGAAGTTGTATCCTGCTCTTAGAGAAAAAAGCGCAAAAGAATTATCAGATTATGCAAAACAACTTGATAAAAAAATAGAGTTTGCTTATGGTTATGGTAAAGATCTTGTCTCAATTAAAGAAAGCCCGGAAAGATTAATTGAAACAACTTTTGACAATAAGAATGGATTTCTGGCCTGGACTTCAAGAAAAAACGGTGGTGTCATATTATATTGCCAACAATTACCGGACCGAAATGAAATTTTTCAGCAACAAATCAAAAATTTTAAAGCCCAAATAGGGCTGGAAAAAACCGGACTTTTTGCCTTAAATTCTGAACAAGATAGTTACAAACTTGTTAAATCAGCCCATAACCATCTTGTTGAGCTTTCAACTGATTCGGGCATCTATGCAGGAAAATTCTGGATATTTTTAAAATCAATTTCGGGAAAAATATATTTTGCCAGATTTTCCACCATAAAAAATTTCTGGCGATCAATTTTGTTCAAATTCAGACTTATACTGGCAATAGTTATTTTTGTATTTATTGCTTTTATCGTTCTTTCTAATTCGGCTCTTAATCTAAAAGTACTTTTGACTTGCATGTTTATGGCAGCTTCTCTAATTCCTCTGGGTTCCATAGCTTTAACCGCCTATGAAAATCTTGAAATTTACCAGGAGATAGAAACCAACAAAATTAAGGCCGGTCAAGAGGAGGTTTTGGGCAATATTAGCCACAATTTCTCTGCCTACCTCGCATCATGCTCTACAACGCTTTATCGACTGACTTCAGATCCGGGTGAGAGCGCTGAATCCAGCAAAACCGCAGCCATGAAAAAAAACATACTCGCCATTTTTCCTGAAGCCAAAATTACTGTTCGTAACTCCGGCGGTGAAATTCTCTTTTATCATGGACCAATAGTCTCAGATGGACGAGAAACTGTTTTTAAATCTTTGTCGCGTAAGCTTATTGAAAGGTATGCCCCAAAACGACTCGATGAACATGAATACCAGGGCAACCAGTTTGTTGACTCAATTGTAAGCAAAGACGATATGGGATTTGGCACATTACTGAACTTTCCTGACAAACTACAACTTATTGAAACCGGAAACTCCCAATTGCTTTTATTTTTTCGCCTGCTGCGCCCTGAGAAGGGCGATTGTGCCATTGTATTAGTAGAACTTTCCCCCTATGAAACTATAAAAAAATATCTGCGCAGCCTCAGCTTACAAAGATTCACCATTGATAATCGTAAAATAAACATTGCTGCGTTTTTTCCCGCAGGATACAGATGGTCACTACCGCCTTCTTACAAACTAAGAAAACCTGCTCTGGACCTGGCCGAAAGAGCCTGGGTTACAGGACGTTCACAGTCCAGGCACATAAAAAACGGCGCAAGCGGTTTTATGCATGCCGGCAACGCTGAAAGTCTTCTTGGCAACTACCTTGTTGCCTTTTGCTCAGACGATCATATCACCAGAACCCTTGATGAAATGAGATTCAACATTATCTGGGGAGCTGTAGCAATTGTTGCTCTACTTTCGCTTATAGTTTTCTGGTTATACAGACAGCTAATTTCCCCTCTTGCAGGCCTTTCAAATGGAGTTAAAGCTCTCGCCCGACGAAACTTTGCCTATAGACTGCCTGAACTGCCCGGAAAAGATGAAATTGCCAATTTATTTTCTGCATATAATGAAATGATGGCAGAAAGCTACGATATGCAGATAGCTAAAAATGTTCAGGAAGGGCTGGTACCTCAGAAATTCCCAGACGTTCCGGGTTTTTCTGTGCACGGAATGTTAAAAGAAGCATCTGATCTCGGAGGAGATTGTCTCGATTGTTTTATGGTAAATGAAGAAAAATTACTATTTTTGATCGGTGACATTACAGGCCACGGGGTTGGGTCAGCACTTATGATGGCCTTTTCAAAAGCAGTAACATTTCATTGGAGTCAGGAAGAGTCTGATCCCACTCCGGCTACTCTGGCCGATCAAATTGACAAAATGCTTAGAAAAAATAAAACCTCAAAAATGTTTATGGGGGTTATATGCGGAATTCTAGATATTAAAACCGGCACAATTGAACTTGTAGTAAAAGGACATATTTACCCCCTTCTGATCAAGGCAGACAAAAAAACAGAATGGATTGGCCTGCCTGCCTACCCACTGGGAATCGCTAAATTCAAAAACGCAAGATCCATTTCTTTTAAGCTCGAAACCGGTGACAAATTGTTATGTATTACAGATGGAATTCTTGAAAGTAGAAAAAATAACTGTCCAGTTGGTTTTGAGGGTATAGAAAGTTGGGCAATAGAAACCTGTAATGACAATGCAGAAACTTGGATAAATGCCCTTGAAGACCGGTATAACAAACACGCCGACAATGATCAGAAAGATGATATATCTATTTTTGCAATCTGTAATAACCGAAAAGAGCCTGTAAATGAAAAATAAAAACAAAAACGCATCTTTTGGGCGACTTATTCTCATTTTTCTCGCCATCCTGCTTTTATTTCTCTCAGATACTGCAAGAAACAGCCTCGACCGATTTGAAAAGGAACAACAAACCAGTATAGAACAAAATTTAACAAGTTCTCTGGACCCGGTAGTCGCTCAGGTAACTGAAGATTCATTCATTAGAGACAGATTCAGGCAAATTAAAAAGATTCTCGATACCAAAGGAATCAGGCCGGATGATATAGCCAAAGAAATGCAAAATCTCTCTATAAATTTTCAAACTGAAATAAAGGGATTTTTTTACAAAGACTATGAGCTTAAAAACTCATATGGGGCAACAAAAAGTGATCTTAAGCTTTTTAAAGATCTCATGAAAAAGCTACATCTAAAAGGC
>JBNJGH010000209.1:0-4841 GCA_051747585.1 Candidatus Rifleibacteriota bacterium | reverse complement strand
AGCTCTTTGCGATAGCTTAAAGAGGCGTCTGACCACAGAGAGGCCCATACAAGCTTAATTTTGTTTGCCAGTTGTTCCAGGCTGTTTATTCCCAGAAAAAGCTGTTTCAAAATTCAGCTCGTTTAGGCTGTTCGCTTTCATTTTAACTTTTCCTCTCCCTGGCAATTTATGATGTAATTTTACTCTAAAGGAAGAGATTTTTACAAACAGCTGTTAAAGCTTTAGCAATCCTCGGTAAGCGACTATCAGCTTGTTTCAGAAAATGAATATTCCTCACACCAAGCCTCAAAGCCGCCGGCGGACTGTCCTTTCGGACAATCCATGGCTGAAAAGATTGGAAAGTCAGCTCGGTGCTCTCTGCGCCTCCGTGGTTAAAATTCTATATTTGCCAGAAAGAATGCTGGGCTATACGAGACCAGGTAAAAGATTGCGATTAAGTCTCGAGGTTTTGTTTTAAAACAGAGTCTCTTAAGATAATAAAAAAAAAACAAGCCGGGTATCTTGTTAGAACCCGGCTTGTTTTATATCAGGTTTAGTTATTAGTTAGATAAAGATTGTTTGCTGCGATCAGCTTTCCTGGAGCTTTTTTTCAATGATTTTTTTGCGCCTTTTGCGGTAACTGTTTTCTTTGAAATTCCTGACTTAGATTTTCTGGCCTTTTTTTGTTTTGCCGGTCCCTGGTCAAGAGTAATTTCCAGCTGGCGTTTGCATATCCAGGCTGTTTTAAGTTTGTCGATCATTTTGGCAGGCAAGTTTTCCGGCAGGTCGACAGTGCTGAACTTATCGAATAGTTGAATGCGCCCGATGTTGCAGCTGTCCATTCCTGATTCGCCGGCGATGGCGCCAACAATGTGACCGGGAAGAACACCATGGTCTTTACCGACTTCAATTCGATATTTTTCCATGCCTTCTTCCTGCTCGTTATCGTTACGGTTTCGTCTTGAGCGCTTACCCCGGTTGAATTTGTTTCCAGAGTCTGAAGAAAAGTTGCGAACCTGCTTGAAACCATTATGGCCGAAATCATCAAAAGATTCGATTAAAAGTGGTCGTTTTCCCTGAGATAATCGGGCTGTTGCTGCGGCTACTTCAATAGGATCAGAGTTAGATTCTGCACAGAATTGTTCAACTAGTTTACGATAAAAATCATTTTCGCGGTTACTAATAGCGGTTTTGATTTTTTCTTTAAAATGTTCTATTCTTTTACTGTTGATCTGTTCAACAGATGGCAAGGTCATTGGTTCAATGTTTTGCCGGGTAGTTCTTTCAATTTTATTGAGAACAAATTTTTCTCTCGGCGAGAGGAAAAGAATCGCTTCGCCGCTTCGGCCCGCTCTGCCGGTTCGGCCGATTCTGTGTACATAAGTTTCTGCGTCAAATGGCGAGTCATAATTAATGACGTGGCTTATTCGTTCAACATCAAGTCCT
The DNA here is from genome assembly GCA_051747585.1 of Candidatus Rifleibacteriota bacterium. Taxonomy (GTDB): domain Bacteria; phylum Muiribacteriota; class Ozemobacteria; order Ozemobacterales; family Ozemobacteraceae; genus DYKG01. Next base: position 3,416 of record JBNJGH010000209.1, on the reverse strand, counting down.
CGGGCGGCAACATCGGTAGCAACTATGATATTTATCTGGCCTGATTTAAGTTTCTCAACAATTTTTTCGCGCTGATTCTGGGCAATGTCGCCATTCAAAGCAGTAGCTGCGAAGCCCTGCTTTGCGAGTTTTTCGGCAATTTCTACTGTAATTGCCCGGGTTCTACCAAAAATCAAAGCGCCGTCAAAATCTTCTGCCTCGAGAATCATTGCCAGAGTGCTATGCTTTTGACGCCCAGGTACTACCAGGTAACGTTGGCGGGTATTGGCAACAGTTGCTGTTTTTTCTTTTATTGTTATCTCCTGTGGAGAATTTAAAAAGCGTTTTGAAATAGATTTTATTTCGTCGGGAATTGTAGCAGAGAATAGTGCGATCTGGCGGTTTTCGGGTGTTCTTTCAAGAATCCATTCAACATCTTCTTTGAAACCCATTCGCAGCATTTCATCAGCTTCATCAAGCACCAGGATATTTAAAGCATCAAGCTTTAACGTTTTTCGATCTAGATGATCCATAACTCGACCAGGTGTTCCGACTACTATGTGAGTGCCTTTTTTCAGGGCTCTGAGTTGGGTGTTGTAGTCTTGTCCGCCATAAATTGCCAGAGTTTTTAATCCAGGTGTTTTTGCTCCATACTTTTTAAAGGATTCACATACCTGTAGGGCAAGTTCTCTGGTAGGCGCAAGAATTAGAGCTTGTGGCTGTTTTAATTCGACATCAATTTTTTCAATAATTGGTAGTGCGAAAGCTGCGGTTTTTCCAGTGCCGGTTTGTGCCTGGCCGAGAATGTCCCCTCCTTTTAAAAACGCCGGGATCATCTGGGCTTGAATTGGAGTAGGTGTTTCATAGCCTGCGTCATTGAGCGAATTCAGAATTGGCTGAGATAATCCTAGGTCATTAAAAGATGAGATGTGTTGATTGATAGATTGCATTTAAAGTGTGTTCCTTTGCATTGATTAAGCGAAAAAACAATCGTTGGTAAAACAAGCCGCTTTTATGAATTTTTACTCATAATTAGAGGTGTCCGGTGAAACCTTGGTCCGATTTTTCCACGCACAGGCCGTAAAAACACGGCAGTTAACCAGCCAACCCGACTGGCAGAAACCCTGTACATTTTATCCGAACCCCCGGACATACGCAAAGGGTGAGCAATAATCATATCACAAATGTGTACTAATTACCAGTAATAACTTTTCACTTCAGCAATTCTCGGTACACTCTATGGGTTCGGTGGTGAAAATTTGATATTTGCCTGAAAGAAATAAAATCAAAACTTCAGAAAATTAGCCAATAACAGTTCACTGAGAATTGCTATAATCGTTTCTTAAATTGACAAACTTATAGAAGCTCTGTTACCCTTCAAACGAAGGGCGTTTTCTTAATCAGTTTGCACAAAAAAGAGGTACGGGAATGGATGAACAGCTTGCCGACATACTAAGACTCGGCAATAAAATGGAAGCATCAGATGTTCATCTAAGAGCTGATACTTCACCGGTTTTTCGAGTAGCCGGCAGGATACAGATTTCCTCAAACCCGCCTTTGAGTGAAGAAGAACTATACAGATTTTTTAATTCAACTGCTACTCCCACAATTCGAAAGATTTTTGAGTCACGTAAAGACGTGGATTATTCCGTATCTTTGCCTGGGGTCAGTCGATTTCGAGTTAATTGCTTTTTGCAGCAGGGTTCACTTGCTTTTGTATTCAGGCAGATACCGTTTGAGCTTCCTACCGTCGATACGATTCAATTACCAAATATTATTCTTGAATCAGTACAGAATAGTCGAGGGCTTTTTCTTCTTTGTGGTCCGACCGGCTCAGGAAAAAGTACTACTATTGCTGCTTTGCTTCAGTTTATTAATGAAAACTACCGTGTTCGAATCGTTACTCTGGAAGACCCCATCGAGTTTTTGTTTCGTGATGCTCAGGCAGAATTTTTGCAACGTGAATTGCGAAGAGATTTTGTAAGTTTCCCAGAGGCTCTCAGGGGAACTCTTCGCCAGGATCCCGATATTATTCTGGTTGGAGAGGTGCGCGAAGCAGAAACCATAGAGCTGGCATTGACTGCCGCCGAAACCGGACATCTGGTTATTTCAACTCTGCATGCAAGTAACTCGGCTTCAGCTGTTGCCAGAATTCTGGGAGCTTTTTCCTCTGATGCCAGAGAATTCATTCGTGAGCAGTTGGCCTCAGTTTTAATCGGTGTAGTTGCTCAAGCTTTGATTGCTCGCAAAGACAATCCTGCACAAAGATTGGCAGCTCGCGAGATATTGTTGAATACGCCTGCGGTCTCAAATCTTATACGCAACGAAAAGCATGAGCAGATTCCCATGTTCTTGGATACCGGTACAGACCAGGGAATGGTTTCAATGAATGCTTCGCTTGAATCGCTTGTGGCCAAAAAACTTATTACCTGTGACCAGGCTTTCCCGTCGAGTCCTGACCCGGAAGCACTTATGACAAGATTTGAGCGTCGGGGGTTGTTATGAGTGAAATTCTTCGTCCTTTAATTGAAAAGGCTCTGGAATTCGGGGCTTACGATTTGCATCTCAAATCGGCATTTGCACCCATTATAAGAGTTGCCAACGAAATTCGTCGACTCGAAATGCCTGCTTTTTCTCCAAAGGAGATGGAGCAGATCGTCTTATCTCTTCTCGATGAAAACCAGCGCCAGCAATTTAAAAGTCGCGGTCAAATCGATTGCTCTTTTACCTATCCTGATCTTGTCAGGGTCAGGGGCAATATTTTCTTTCAAAGAAACAGTCTGGCTTTATCCTGCCGTCTCGTGCCTCCTATGCCGCCTGAATTAAATACTCTAGGCTTTTCCCAGGAGGTCGTAGACAACTTGTTGAAGCTCAACCGTGGTATGGTTTTGATTACCGGAGCAACTAACTCGGGAAAGTCTACTACTGCAGCCAGTTTTATTGATATGGTTGCCCGCAAAAATTCTGTTCATGTAATAACTATAGAAGACCCGATTGAATATGTTTTTCCCAGGTATCAAAATTCTATTGTCAGTCAGCGACAAGTCGGAGCAGATGCGGTAGATTTTCACGGCGGACTGAGCTCCGCTTTGCGTCAAGATCCCGATGTGGTAGTTCTCGGAGAGCTCAGAGACCTTGAAACAGTTGAAACCTGTTTGAAAGCAGCAGAGACCGGACATCTGGTTGTGGCAACCCTTCATACTGCTAATGCTGTGCAGAGCATAACCCGTATGATAAATATGTTTCCGTCACATCAGCGCGATAACATTCGTTTTATGATTTCGAGCTCATTGCGTGCTGTGCTTTCTCAAGCGCTTTTGCCTTCATACGATCATAAATCGAGAGTGCTTGCTTATGAGTTCCTGCCCATGCTTTCATCTGTTTGTAATCTAATACGACAACGAAAAATTCATGAAATTTATTCAGTTTTGCGGCTT
>JBNJGH010000208.1:0-4856 GCA_051747585.1 Candidatus Rifleibacteriota bacterium | reverse complement strand
TTTTTTGAGCTTTTCAGTGACTGGGTAGAAAAAACCAATGCATGGACAGCAATGGAATAGGAGCTTTAATTGCAGGAAGAAAGCAATGCAAAAACTTTTTTGATTGTGCTTATTTTGATTACTCTTATTCTGGGTGGTTTTGTTCTGGTTTTTAAATCAGATTACCGTCTAAAATACAATCAGCTTTCGAATTTGGATTATTATCCTCAGGTAGTTAACGATAAAGGACTGAAATAGTTTGCTAATTTTTATTCTTTTTTCATTGTCTTTTATTGCCGGAATGGCATTTGCTATTCTAACCGGAGCAGCTACCGGCGGCATTTTTCTTTTGCTGACTGCGGTTTTTTGTACATGCGGCTTTATTCCTTTCTGGTTCAAACATGGCAACAATCTCCTTTCAGGAAATATAGACGCAATTCGTGAAGATGAGGAAGCTTTTCCCGTTCTTGCCATATTTTTCTTTATGCTTGCTTTTGGCTCTCTTGGCTCTTTTCGATATATAAACGAACTTGATTCTGATTATCCGAAGCATCTAAAACAGATATGTCAAAAATATCCTGAATCTACTACCTGGAATGTCAGGGGAGTGATCACTCAGGAGCCCAAACTTAAAAGTGGTCGGCTTGAGGTTATTATTGCTCCTGAAACAATTAGAAGAGTAACAAAAAAGCGCGTTAGAATTAGCGCCGGTGCTGGAAAAAAAAGACGTCGCTCAGCTTACGAAACGGTTGTAAACTTATCTGATCCTGTTGAGGTCGAAGGGGGACTGATTCTTGCTCAAGTCTATCAGGATACCGATGCTTTCAGAAGAGTTGACTTTAATCAAAGGGTAGAGATTGAGGGCCAGCTTTTTGAGCCGACAGAAAAACGCAATCCCGGCGCGCTCGATTATAAGAAATACCTGAGAAATAAGGGAATTTTCAGAACCATCAGAATTGTGCCCAGAAAGGCTGATTTACGCATTCTAGAAGATCAGCAGGGCGGTTCTTTATGGTACCGTTTTGCTCTTTATGTAAAAGACGAAGTTCTTAAAGTTATAAAGCAAACTATGCCTTATCCTGAATCAAGTTTTCTGGGCGGCGTATTACTGGGATTAAAGGGGGGCCTGCCGCCCGAGGTTACCCAGGAATTTAGAATGACGGGTGTTTCTCATGTTCTTGCAGTATCAGGGTTACATGTAACAATAATTGCAGGTCTTTTGTTTGGTATTTTTACTGTTTTAAAGATACCTTTAAGGGTGTTTGCTCCGGCCATTGTTTTTGCTCTTTTTACTTTTGCATTAATTGTTGGTTGGCCAAGTTCTGCAGTAAGAGCCGCTCTTATGAACAGCCTGTTCATACTTTCAAGAGCCTATCTTAAAGATAGAGGATTCAAGCTGTCAGTTATTTTTTCTCTTTGTGTTGCCGCCGATTTTATATTGCTTTCCAATCCGCTGCAATTAACCGAGCCTAGTTTTGTTCTTTCTGTTATGGCCATTTATGCACTGGCAATGTTCTCGCAGCCCGCAGGAAATTTTTTGAGAAAAATGTTGCGGGGTCCGGGCCTGATTTTTGCTTTTCTGGCAACTGTATTTTTCTTTCTTGCCGTAATAATAAAAAATGATCTGGTTCTGCATCCCTGGTTTTTTTCGGCTGCCTTTTTTTATGTAGCTCTATGTGCATATATTTCTTTGAAACTTGCTGATATTTCTTCTTTTCAGAGTTTTGCTTTTGAAATGTTGCCCAACTGGCTTCAGGGATTCCTTGGTGCACAGGTTGCAATTCTGGTCGCAATGATGGGGCCATTATCGGCTTTCTATTTTGGTCAGTTTTCTCTGGCAGCTCCTGTAGCAAACCTGATCGCAATTCCCCTGATCGGTCTGATAGTTCAGATCGGTTTAATTGCGGGGCTTATTGGCGCTTTTCTACCTGCGATAGGTATTTATCTGGCTCTTATTTTAAATGCTGCCAACTGGCTTGCCGTTAAATTCTTTCTGGGAATGGCTTCTTTCTTCGCGGCGGTTATCCCTTTCCCCAGAGTCTCACAGCCCGGTTTTGGCGAACTATTATTTTATTACTGTCTTTTACATCTTTTCTTCTATTATAAAGAGATTTTCGCATGGGCCAGGGCACTATTTTCAGGAATAATGGAAGTCTGGGATGATCCGGATTATAAAACTTCATTGACCATGATCGGAGTTTTGATTTTTATTCTTGCCACTGCAGCAACGGTTATGGCACTTACGTCGATAGAAAGCACTCCTGATTTCAGGGCGACCATGCTGGATGTAGGTTATGGCTCTTCGATTTTAATTGAAAGCAATAACAAGACCTTTTTGATCGATGCTGGGTTAAACGATACTCTGGCAGATTTTGACAGGGGCGAAAGAGTTGTTTTGCCTGCCATTTCCGGAAGGCAGATACCTATGCTTGACGCCGTGTTTTTAAGCTCTATGCTTCCTGAGAGAATTTCGGGCCTTTCCTCTGTTTTAAATTCCTATAAGGTTAATAAAATTTATGCGTCCTTTCCGCTTCCCGAAAATCTTGAGCCCATTTCCTTCGAGGAATTTGCCCGCAGTTTTTCTTTAAGTGATATGAGATTGACCAGAAAACTTAAAAAAGGTTTGAATGCAGGTATTCCCGCCAATTTTTATTGGGAGGCTGCATACGATGCATATAATCAGTTAATTAAAGATGTTAAAAAATATAATATTACTTTTAAACAGATTAAAGCAGGTGATTCTATTCCTGAAACAGATGGAGCAATCGAAGTAATTTATCCTGAAAAGGTTTCAGAAAGATTCTCGGCTTATTATCAGGGGTTGATGCTTAAAATTACATCCAGAGACCGCAATATCTTATTTTGTTCAGGAAACGTATACCCGCTGGATGAAATAATTAATTTTACCCCTGATTATATTTTTACTGCAGATTTGCCCTTTCCTTACAAAAACTTTGAAAGATTCGTAAAAAATAGAAATGTCAGGGGAGTGGCAGTCAGTTTCAGGTTTCCGGCTTCGTGGTTTATCGATGGTTATCATTTAGCTGGTACTATTAGTTCACGCAGAAGAAGTTATCTGCCTAGATTTCGTGAATGGAGATTGCCGGTCAAGGTCACTTCAGAAGATGGCGCAATAGAAGTTCGTAGACACAGCGGTGATTTTAAATTTGAAACCTATTTGAAGGAACGATAAATGGTTTTAACCAGACTGGAAAAAGTGGCGTTCGTTACCCTTATTGCTCTTCTGGGCATGGGAATATTTTTGTTGATAGGCAAACTTGGCCTTGCAAATCAGAAAAATCAGGAGCTGAGAATTGCTATAGCAAATATAGCGGCCTTGACTGATAAAAATGTTCTGGTAAAAGATGAGAAGACTTTTAAAACCAATGAAAACAAAAGAAAACTCAATCTTAATCGAGCTAACCTTATGAGTATCGAGCTTTTACCGCAAATAACATCACTCATGGCCGAAAGAATTTATAACTTCATCAAAAAAAGAGGCTCTATAAAGAGTTTAGGCGAATTATCTGAAGTTAAAGGTATGACTAAAAGAAAAATGGGTTCATTGCAGCAACATGCAACTACCTGGGGTGGTCATGCCGGTCAGGCTGCCTGGGGACAAAAACTCGATCTGAATTTTGCCTCAGAAGATGAACTCAAAGCATTACCGGGAATTGGAAAAAAAACGGCCAGAGATCTGATAGATTTTCGTAACCGTAATGGTGGCTTTTTCAGTCTCGAAGATCTTAAAGAGGTTCCAGGTTTTACAGAGAATAAAATTAAAAAGTTTATTGATAAGGTAGAGGTGCGTTAAATGCCCGAATATGGTTTTGAGCAAAAGTCTTTTCAATCACGAAAAACAAACTTTGTTTTTTTTGTTTTGCTCGTTGCTGTCCTGTTTGTCTGGGCAATTCTTTTCAGTCAGGACCTTGGCGGCCTTGTTCAGATAAATTTAAATAAAGAGCTGCGTATCGACTTTGTTAATGTCGGTCAGGGAGATGCCATAGTTATAAGAACTCCCTCAGGCAAAAATTATCTGGTCGACGGGGGAACTAACGTTACCCTGGCTGAAGCCAGACGTGAAAAAAGAGAACTTATTCAAAATTACCTTAGAGATCTAGGTATTACCCGTCTGGATGGGATACTTATCACTCATTGGCATAATGACCATCTTGGCGGAATTATTCCTGTTTTGCGACTTTATGATGTGCCGCGCGTATGGGAATGTCCCACGGATTTTGAAACAGATATGTTCGCGAAATATGAAGATTTATGCCGGAAAAAAAGAATAAAAAGAATATCGGTCCAGGCCGGCGACGTTCTGGAGTGGGGTAATGAACTTTTTATTCAGGCTCTGAATCCCGATAAAATATCCAAATCGCACAGTTTTTCAGACATGAACAATATGTCGATTGTTCTGATAATTCGCTATGGGAAGGTGCAAACCATGCTGGCCGGCGATATAGAAGAAGAAGCCCAGCTTGAAGTTCTTAAATATGGTGATGGTATTAAAAGTCAGGTTCTTAAAATACCCCATCATGGCTCAGATACCAGTGATTATCGACCATTTATTAAAACTGTCAGCCCCGAAACCGGTATTTTGCAGGTCGGGCAGAACAACCCATTCAAGCACCCATCTGATAAGACTCTTATGGAGTATGGATCAGTCGGAACCAAAATATACCGTACCGATCGACATGGAAATATTAAGCTCTTTATTGGTGGTAAAACCCCGAAAGATTACAGATTTAAGGTTGACCGATTACTTTAATCAAAACTATACTTTTTATGAATTTAATACCGAAAGGATAGATTATGGAACAAGCGGTAATTCTGCAGACAGATTTTAACAATGTAGAGGAACATGCCAGCCAGTG
>JBNJGH010000207.1:0-4904 GCA_051747585.1 Candidatus Rifleibacteriota bacterium | reverse complement strand
TTTTTCTTGGCAATTAATTTCTAAATGCCGATAATTGATCTAGCTAATTGTATTTTGGGGTTAAAAATGAAATGGTTTGACAATTTTCTAGCGCTACCCACAATTGGGTTGAAATATAATCATAGCCCTATTCTTTCACTAAAAATTCCAGAAATACTTGCACGGGCAATGCCAAAAGAAGAAAGTTGGCAATTGAGAATAGAAAACCCGGTAAAAGCAAGTATTTCAAATGGTGAAACATTAGCACGTTTGCAAAATAAACACCTGGCTGTGGAGCATAGACAGTCGCTTGTTGAAACAAGAAAACCCGGTTTGTTTCCAGAGGTTAAAATCCCTGAAAAACTTTTTTATGAGCATAAGCTGGGTATTATAAAAGAGACGATTAGTAAAGTATGGTCTGAATTCCCAGCAGAAAATGACGTTAGCGTAAGATTAATAGGGATTATGATGGTTTGTGATCTACCCTACGAGCAGCTTCCACCTGGCATTGCGGGCTATTTAGATAGCTTTAAAGGGTTTTGGCAAAAGGATGTTTTGGAAATGGATAACAATACTACTGTTAAGGTCGATGAACATGAAAAAGGCTTTGATAGATGCCATCATAGTATTGAAATATTTGGTAACGAAGAAAAAGTTGTAAATGTTAGTCTTGACTATCAAAGGATTTTTGAGCCAGGATTAAATCCTGGAAAAGAAAACCTGTTAGAGATTATTGAAGAAGTAGCTGATATCGCATTAGATTACTTTGAAACTTTTGGTTTTGAAGGAGTTTGGAATGAATAGTACTGCTCTAGCTTTAGAGCCTTCTGAACAAAGCGATGATTCACAATTTTTTTCAGAGCAAGACAAGAAAACTTCATCCGAAAACCAAATTCCCAGATTGTTTAAAGAGAATGCTAACAAAACAGAAGGCACTATAGACAAGAGCTTGCGAAAACTCCCTGTTGTCTGCGGTTCTAACCAGGCAGAAGAATCAGAAGTTGACAGCCTGAAGTCTTATGCGCAAGAGATTAAAGCAAACAATATTAGTAATGTAAAACAAATGTATACGCCAGAGGATGAAAAATCGTTTGAAGCAAAACGGGTTGAACTGGTTGAAAGAAAATATGAAAATGGTTTAACTCGTAAAGAAGAGATCGAATTAAAAAAGGTTTCTTGGATTTTGGATCAAATAGAGTATTCAAGATGCGGTGAATACTATGACAAACTTGAGCAAGTTGTTGATGAGTATCATAACAAAATAGAAAAAGTTTTTAGAAAAATAAATAGTCTTAAATGCAATTATTAGACGGGATAAGAAGAAGCAGGAAGCTTGTTAACAGGTCTTATTCGGGGCCTAAACACAAAAAGTATGGGGACTATAAACAAGCACTCCGTATTGATTTTTGTTATTCTTGCGCTTTTTGCAGCATAACAGAAATAGAATACGGAGCAGGAACCTTTAACATTGATCATTTTATGCCAAGGATTCCGTTTAAGAACTTGGAGACAGAATATGGCAATTTGCTTTGGTCTTGTGAGCGCTGCAATAAAAAGAAGCTGTCTTTTTATCCTGGAAAAGACGGACGGCTAAAGGGAATGTGTTTATACCGTCCTGACAGATTTTGGCCCAATGACCATTTTGAGATGCAAGACGAAGTTCTTTTGAAAAGTAAAACTAGAAACATAGGGAATTTTACTATAGATAGATTGGATCTTAATGGATGGCGCTTGCGTCGGGTTAGAGGATTAAGAAAAAAACACTTAAAACTGAAAAGGTTTACTCAAAGTGGACCACGAATATTTAAGGAAATACTTAGAGAGGGAAAAGCTGACAAGATTTATGCTGGAATGGCGTTAATTAAGGAACTAAAAAAATATGAAAAACAGTTTCTTGAAATTATTCAGGTTTTAGCAGAAGAATTCGCTTCTATTCAACAAGACACAAAGCAAGACATGAAACCGTTAAGAAAGAAGTTACTGGAAACCGGGGCGATTTTGCCTTGGTAAAATAAAAATCATTTCGAGTAAAACTTTGACAAATATGGGTATGAAATTAAAATCGCAAATAGCCGTATAAGTTTTTACAGGAAAAAAAGGAAATGATGAACGATCTTAAGAATAGAGCAGCTGAAGCACTTTCATACTTGAACGATGTCGAAATGCCGTTTTATAAAAAAGTCAAAAATACTCTTTCTTCTCAGCTTTTCTCGGTCAAGTATTATTAGCTGGTTAACAAAAGTTCTGGTATTATTTCTTTCTGTAAAATATAGAATTTAAACCACTGAGGCCACCGAGGGCTCAGAGTTGATTTTTTAATCTTTTTCGCCAGGATTTGTCCTGTGGACAAATAGCCGGCGGTTTCACCGCCCGGCTTTTCCTTCTTCAGCAAGCCTTCAGAAAAACACTCGTGTTTTTCTGAAGGCTTGCTGAAGAAGGAAACAATGGCTGAAAAAGATTCTCCGTGATTCTCTGAGAGCTCTGTGGTAATTTTCTTTGTGGCTTGGAGGCTTGGTGTGAGGCAAAATATTCGACAACGATTACGAGCACGAGCACGAGCATCCGCCGTCGGCAAGGCTATGGCGGGCAAGCGAGCACGATTATAATTTCATGCGGCTTGGTGTGAGGCAAATTCTTTTCTGAAGCGAGTTGATAGTCGTTGGTCGACAATTGCTAACGAAATGAAGTGGTATTGACAGTAAAAATGACTGGGTGTACACTTGCACCTGTAGTTAAACTATATATAAAAAAGATAACTAACCAACGAGAAGGAATAAAACATGAGGAGGATCAATTACCATGTTTATCGAGAAGATAAAGTCCGATGGTTTGGCTCATCTGTCGTACATCGTTGCTGATGGCGACGACGCGATTGTTGTTGACCCGCGCCGCGATTGTGATGTGTACATCGAGATTGCCGAGCGTTCGGGAATACGAATCAAGCACATTTTCGAGACGCATCGTCACGAAGACTTTGTGGTAGGTTCATGCGATTTGGCCCGACGCACCGGAGCGAGCATTCATCACGGTGTCGGCCTGGATTTCACCTACGGCGAATTCGTCGAGGAAGACGATTTGTTTGAGGTCGGCGACCTGCAACTGCGCGTGCTGCAGACTCCGGGGCACACCCTGGAGAGCATCTCTCTTGTGCTTACAGACCGGAACTACGGCGACACGCCTGTGGCTGTTTTCACGGGTGACGCGTTGTTTGTCGGCGATGTGGGGCGAACAGATTTCTACCCCGATCGGGCACGTGAAGTGTCTGGTATGCTTTTTGACAGCATTTTTAACAAGCTGTTGCCGTTGGGCGACCAGACAATCCTGTATCCGGCTCACGGGGCCGGTTCGGTATGCGGCGACAGTATGGCATCGCGCGAGTTCTCGACTCTTGGACACGAGCGCATGCATAACCCCGCGTTGCAGAAAACCGAGCGCGAAGCATTCATAGACTATAAGGTCAACGAACATCACAACCAGCCGGAGTATTTTCGCAAGATGGAAGTTTACAATAAGGAGGGAGCGCCGCCCCTGGAAAGGTTCCCTTCGCCGTTTCCCATGACGCCCGGAGACGTTGAGCAGGCTGCAAAAGACGGCGCTTTGCTGGTAGATCTCCGTAGTCCCGAGGCCATTGCGGGTGCGTTCATTCCCGGCAGCCTGGCGATCCCGCTGGATATGCTGCCGGCTTATGCGGGCTACCTGTTGTCATATGACCAGGACCTGATTTTGATACCTGAGGATCGCGTACAGGTCCCCGTGGCAGTGCGCTATCTGACACGCATGGGATACGAAAGAATCAGCGGATACCTCAAGGGCGGGATGCACGCATGGGAAGTAAGCGGACGCGATTACGACCCTATCGGCGCCGTCCATGCAAACACCCTGAAAGCACGCTTGCACGAGAAAGAAGACTTCACGCTTCTCGACGTTCGCAAAGCTGCAGAGTTTTCAGCGTCTCGGTTGCACAATGCAAAGAATATTTTCCTGGGGGATCTCCAGGCTCGTCTTGACGAGATAGCCAGGGATAAGCCCGTTGTCACGTTTTGCGGCAGCGGACGTCGTGCCATTATTGCGGCTTCGATTCTCAAGCGACACGGCTTCAAGCAGGTCGAGGATTCGCTCGGGTCGATGGCGGCGTGCAAGCGCGTCGGCTGTACAATTAAGGGGGGGTAGACAATGAAGGAAATTCTGAACGCTGCAGTTTGGTCCCCCTACCTGGTCGGCATAGGCATAGGCGTTGTCTCGTGGCTCGCATTTTTCTTTTCGAATCACCCACTGGGCGTGTCTACGGCATTTGCCAAAACCGCCGGCATGATCGAAAGGCTTTTTCGTGGGCCAAAGGTTTATGATAAACCATACTACCGCGAAAACAAGCCGGCCATCGATTGGGAATGGATGATGGTTGTCGGACTCGTGCTCGGAGCGCTGACCTCGGCCTGGCTTTCCGGAACTATTCAGTGGGAATGGGTCCCGGCGATGTGGGCCGCTAAGTTTGGTGACAACGTAGCGCTTCGCCTCGTGGTCGCTCTTTTCGGCGGAATCTGCGTTGGCTTTGGCGCACGCTGGGGGAGCGGATGCACCAGCGGTCATGGCATCAGCGGAACGCTGCAACTCGTACTGAGCAGCTGGCTGGCCGCAGCAATGTTTTTCGTTGGCGGCATAGCCACCGCATTCTTGCTGTACCGGGTGATCTGAATAAGGAGATATTAAATGCTTAAGGAAATATATAGCCGCAAGTACCTGCAGTATATACTTGGTCTTGTTTTTGGCTTCCTGTTTGGCTTTTTGTTGCAGAAAGGCCGGGCTTGTTACTACGACGTCATTCTGCGGCAACTTTTACTCGAGGACTTCACCGTGCTGAAAATTATGTTGTCGGCTTCTGTTACCGGTATGATCGGCGTCTATGCAATGCGTTCGGCAGGGTGGGT
>JBNJGH010000206.1:0-4908 GCA_051747585.1 Candidatus Rifleibacteriota bacterium | reverse complement strand
CAGAGCCTCACGCAGATCAGCGCCCAGTCGACCCTCATCTGATCAGGTTTTAATTCAGAAATTACTGGAGCAGCCTGAAAAAATTCATCTGCTTCAGGTCTTTGCACAGCCTCAAGTATTTCTGAATAATTTGAAATAACTATTATTAAAGACCAGATAATAATGTTTATTAAAATCAGTTTATCCTTCTTAATCATAAAATCCCCGGTAAAACTTTAATTTAAGAGCGCTGATTATTAAAATCAGCATCAAAGCTGAAAATGTATTCTAATCACAAGTCTTGTCCAGAATTTTTTTTGAACATTAAATTTTAGATGCAATTAAAGCCCGGGGGGTGTTTTGTAAGAAAGGAAATAAATGTTAAAATAGAAGCTGATTTTTTTTTAAAAGGAGATAAAATTATGGCTAATTGTGATAATACCCACCCATGTGCATGCACTTATTCTTGTGACAAGCGAAAAAAATGCTGCGACTGCGTTGCTTACCATCGCGATATGGGACAAATCCCCGGATGTTTTTTCAGCAAAGAAGCCGAAAAGACCTATGATCGTAGTATTAGCGCTTTTATAAGAGACCAGCAAAAATAAAGCAGTAAATATGACAAAAATATTCTGCGCCTCTTCAATTGTGATCTTTGGCGGTACCGGCGACCTGGCCACCAAAAAGCTGATTCCGGCCTTGTGCCGTTTACAATCGGCAGACCTGCTTATTAAAGATTTTCATATTTTTGTAACAGGTCGTTCTCCATTAACTACGCAAGAATTTATTGATCGCTTTTCAGCCAAACAGGAAGAAAGCCTTGCCTCGGATGAGACCTACCAAAAGGGTTTTGACAGTTTAAAAAGTAAAATTAAATATATTCAGGCTGACCCAACCATGCCGGATGAAAGTAAAAATTTTATGAACAAGCTTAAAAAGCTTGAGCACTCGAACGCCCCCGCCAAGCTTTTTTATCTGGCTGTTCCACCCGGCAGTATGGGTAAGTTTATAGAATTAATAAAGCCTTTTACCCTTGCCAATCAAAACAAGGCTTGTCCGGTCAGGGTACTTATCGAAAAGCCATTCGGCAGCAACCTTAAAACTGCCAAAGAGCTTAACAGACAACTCCTTGAGGTTTTTGACGAAGATCAAATTTTCAGAATAGACCATTATCTTGGCAAAGAAGCGGTGCAGAATATTTTATTTATGCGTTTCGCAAACATTTTTTTCGAACCGGTCTGGAACAATAAATTCGTAGACAATGTCCAAATCACTTTTGCCGAAAAAATCGGCATCGATAGTAGAGCAGCCTATTTTGATAAAATAGGTATTTTACGAGATGTAGTTCAAAACCATCTTCTTCAGGTTCTATGCCTTGTTGCTCTTGAGCCACCATTATCAAATGAAACCTGCAATTTATACTTTGAAAAAAATAAAGTGTTAAAGGCTCTTAGAAAGATTAAACCTGAACAGGTAACGACCGAAACTGTTAGAGCACAATATACGGGTAACATTATCGAAAAAAACAAAATAAATGGTTACTTCGAAGAAGAAGATATACCAGGTGATTCAACCACCGAAACCTACGCTGCCTGTCGCCTTTTTATCGACAACTGGCGCTGGAGCGGAGTTCCTTTTTATCTACGTGCCGGAAAAAGGCTGGCAAAAAAAACTACAGAAATTTGCGTAAATTTCAAAACTCTGCCTCATTCAATCTTCAAGGATATTGAGGCAGAAATAGCCGGGAACCGCCTTATTATAAAAATTCAACCGGATGAAGGCATTACTTTAAAAGTAAATTCAAAACCACCCGGAATGGAGCCCAGCCTTAAAGATGTAGATCTTCATTTTTCTTATGAAAGTGAATTCGGTTCTTATCGCCCCGACGCTTATGAAAGACTGTTGTTAGATGCACTGCGAGGCAACTCGGCATTATTCTTAAGAAACAGTGAAATAGAGGAATCATGGAAATTCATCGACCCAATCATTGAATCCTGGCAGTCAAACAATTCCCAGCCGGTTTACAAATATAAAGCCGGAACCATGGGGCCTTCACAGGCTGACGAGTTGTTGGCTCGCCACGGTCACAAATGGTATTAAGTTGTGAATAAAACGCAAATTTTAACCTCAACAAGCGACAAAGAGTTTACCACTGATGCAGGGCAATTTATTTTTGACCTGATTGTTAATCGCAAACAAAAAGAAACAGTAATCAGCCTCTCGGGGGGCAAAACGCCCTACCCGATTTATAAATATTTAATTGCACCGATAAAAAAAGCCGGGCTGCAAAATAAGTTGTTTTTTATTCAAACCGACGAACGCAATCTTTCTTCTGATTCCGATAGAAGTAACCAGAAAACAATTAAAGAATGCCTTTTCTCAAATGAAGGACTACCGGCAGAAATTTTTTATCCAATTGTTCCTTTAAAAAGTGATTATTTAGAGGTTAGAAACATCTGTGTTTCAAATCTACCTGAACATCTTGGACCTCCAGATCCAATAGATATTTTAATTCTTGGAATGGGTGACGACGGACATACTGCCTCGCTTTTTCCCGACACCAGCTGGCTTAAACCACATACTGACACAGGCTACGAACTGTTTAAATCACAAAATCAGCCGGAAGAACGCATAAGCTTAACTATGAATCAGATTATCAAAGCCGAAAATATTGTTTTTCTTGTCTCGGGAAACAAAGAAAACGCAATCAAAGAAGTTTTGCTTAACAAAAACAGCAGACTGCCGGCCGGTTATGTTTTAAATAACTGTAAAACTACCTGGTTTTTAGATCCGCAGGCTTCTGAAATTTATAAAACCCTTCGGTCAGATCGGCCGATCTGACCTACACGCATTGAGAAATATTATGGCATCCGTTCACCGGTGGTTTCGACGCGGCTCAACCACAATTATCAGGTTTTGATATTGTTTAGAAAATCGATAACAGCTTGCACATTTTCGCCGACCGCAGTTTCATCAGAGAGCACAATTCCGGAAAAACCATCATTGATTGCATTATACAATTGAACTACTTCAGCCCTTGAGGGCTGCCTCATTTCAACCATTGAACCAAGAACCTCGCCGGCAAGAACCGGCCTTTTTTCAAGGGCAACACTGTCTTCAATAAATTTTTTCTGCAAAAAGCCCAGCTTTTTCAATCCGGCCTCTGCACCCAGGTCTCCGCGGCACAGCCAAAGCTGGTCGAACTTCTGGTAGATATTTTGAAGGTTCTTAAAAGCGGCGCATTGCTCAATTTTTGCAATCAGCTTATTATTATCAATAACAGGTTTGAATAATTCTACTTCATTGCCGTCTGCAACAAAAGAGATGGCATAAAAAAGGTTTTCGATCTTTTTAGAAACCATTATCGCCTGCTTGTCTTTTTCGGTAATTCTTGAAAGCATAAAAACGCGGTCGGGCGAATTCAATCCCTTACCGGAACTTAACGGGCCATTTTGCTCAACTTCAGCGGTTAAAATAAATTTATTCAAATCTTTTTCGACAACTTTTAAAATTACTTTTCGGTCATTTAAAAGCAATCTATCTTTGATTCGGGTCTGCAAAAAAACTTCTTTTTCGGGCACAGGAATCAGCTCTGCTTCACGGCTGCTCTCGCCGTAAAACAATTTTACTTTTTGAGGTAAAAGATCGAGCGAAGGAATCGAACCTATTCTTACTTTCGCCCCTTGAAGATCAATAATAATTGAAAAATTTCTATTTGTTTCGGCTCTAAGTTCAGTCAGTTTATTGAGCCAAAGTTTGAGATCATTCCGGCTCATATGAGCGATGTTTAAGCGGAATCCATTACAAATCAGCGCAAGTTTTTTAAGTATTTCATGATCTCTACAAGCAGGGCCGCAGGTGCATATCAGTTCAAATTCAGGAAATTTTGCTGTTTTCATATTCAATCAAATACTTTTTCTAATGTCTCTGTGATGTCTTTAAGGGTTACAGGCTTGATCATCAGGGCTTTAGCTCCTAATTCTTCTGCTCTTTCCGGCGAAATATTTTCGCTGTATCCGGTACATATAATAACAGGTATATCGGGCTTAATTTCTAACATTTTAACTGTAAGTTTATCGCCGGTGAGTTCGGGCATTGTCATATCCGTTACTACTGCATCGATTAAATTAGAGTTTGTTTTAAAATATTCAAGTGCTTTAAGACTGCTGGAAAAACTTATAGCCTTAAAACCAAGTTTTTTGAGCAGCTTTTCAAAAAGCTTGATTATCATAACTTCATCATCAACCAGCATGATAGTTGAAATGTCTTTAGGGTAATTTTCTTCTTTTTCACAAATTTGGTCAATTTCTTTTTTCGTTTCTCTGGCACAGGGAATTAAAATTTTAAATTCTGTTCCAATGCCTTCTTCGCTATTAACCAAAATGGTTCCCTGAAGTTTTTTAACAATACTGTGAACCTGAAATAAACCTAAACCGGTGCCATGCTCCAGCGACTTGGTCGTATAATAGGGCTCAAAAACATGCTCGAGAGTCTCTTTGCTCATACCGACACCATTGTCAGAGACCACGAGCATGGCATAAAAGCCGGGTTCAAGCTCATATTCATTCTTTTCGGCAAGCTCAATCTGCTTTAATTCTACTTCAAGCTGACCACCTTTTTCTTTCATGGCATAGAACGAATTGGTAATCAAATTCATAAAAACTTGATGAATTTGCGAAGATTCAGCGGTGATCAACAAGCAGTCAGATTCTATATCTTTAAGTATATCTATACTGGAGGGTAAAACCGGTCTGATCAATTTCAGGGCTTCATCTAAAACATCTTGAAGAGAAACCAGCTCCAGAGTCGATTCTGGCATCTTGCTATAGGAAAGAATCTGACGCGCCAGTTGTTTGCCTCTGACTCCGGCTTTAAAAATTTCATCTGCAGATTCAAATGCTGAACTGCCCGGCTCGAACTCAGCCTTGA
>JBNJGH010000205.1:0-4910 GCA_051747585.1 Candidatus Rifleibacteriota bacterium | reverse complement strand
TCAGCAGAGCCTATACTCTTTAATAGAGGTAAATAATGGCAATCACCCGAAAACTTGTAAGTTTTGACTGGGCAATGAAAAGGCTTTTGCGCAGCAAAGCCAATTTCGATATTTTAGAAGGTTTTCTGACTGAGCTGCTTGGCCATAAAATAACTATTGTTGAAATTCTCGAAAGTGAAACCAATAAAGAGCATTCCCGCGATAAATTCAGCAGACTCGATTTGAAGTGCAAAAACCACAAAGGCGAAATAATTATAATCGAGGTTCAGTATCAAAGAGAAATAGACTTTCTCCAGCGGATTTTGTTTGGTGTTGCCAAAACCATAACTGAGCATTTCGACGAAGGCCAGGAATATTCAAAAGTCGTTAAGGTTATATCTGTTGCAATTGTTTATTTCGATCTTGGTAAGGGCAGTGATTATATTTATCATGGCACCACCACTTTCAAGGGTCTTCACAAAAACGAAGAACTTACCTTGAGCTCGCTGCAGCGAAAATGCCTCAAAAAATATTATCCGTCGCAGCTTTTCCCTGAAATGTATGTGATCAAGGTCAAAAACTTTGACGATGTCGCCAGAAATACCCTCGATGAATGGATATACTTTCTTAAAAATGGAAAAATCAAAGATAATTTCAGGGCAAAAGGCTTAAAAAAGGCTCAAAAAAAACTCGATATATTAAAAATGAGTGAAAAAGAGCGCCAACAGTACGAAGCTTACCTCGCCGATCTCAGCTATCAGGCCAGTATGGTCAGCTCAACCTATGGCGTGGGTAAATTTGAAGGCATTAAAGAAGGCATGGAAAAGGGTGATCAATTAAGATGCGAAAAAATAGCTCTTAAAATGATTGCTAAGGGCAAATCTTTTGAAGAAATCAGCGAAATTACCGAGCTTTCCATTCAACAAATCGAACATCTGGCAGAAAAGAACAAAGTCTTAGAACCCGCCGGCAAATATAAAGCAAAGCGAAAACCCGCCAAACCCCGCAAAAAATAAATACATCGCACAGCGCCACGGCGCTACAAAGAAGAAAAACATCTCGCAAAGCGGCAATGACGCCCTGTAACCATCCATTGGTGGTTTCGACGCTTCGACTCCGCTCAGCGCATCGCTCCGCTCCGCTCAACCACCAATGTTTTTGTGCCATAAACATGCTGTAGTTTAGCGCTTTTGTCTGGATAATTTCGATTTCGAAAAACTCAGGCCCTGAGATATATTATAGCCTCCAGGGCTGTTATATAATTGAGTTCAGAATCCCGGGGTACACTTTGCTCGACTTAATAAAATATGACATTGACAAATAAGCATCAGAAATTGAAGAATAAAAGGAGCATAGTCAATTAATAATAAAGCACCAGGGGAGAGAGGCGATGAAAAAATATTTTTTTATACTTATTCTTGTTTTTATGCCAATTTTTTGTTTTGCACAAAGCTCAACTATAAGAGGTGAGCCTGGCCCACCCGAGATTCTCGATGATACAATAGACAAGCCGGGTGCAGAGTTTGCAAAAATTCCATTAGAAGAAATACCTGAAGGATATGACGCAGTAATTGACCTTTTAGAAAATAGCTTTGGCAACCGCAGGCCAGATGCAATTTGTCTCCTTAATAGCCCCGCCGGTGGCAAAGCTTTACTGAAATTGGTTCTGGATCCCGCAAAAACCGAATTTACCAAAGCAAGAATTGAGTTGGAATCAGGCGAAAAATTAGAAGGCCATATTCTTAATATTGGCGATTCTTCTACAAACAATGGTTTTGCCGGTGATGGCGCTACTCAATCTCGCGATAGCGAAGTCCAGATTGTCGATGGGAATCTTGCGATTTATGCAGACGACCATTGCCCGGTTGCCGAAGAAAAGAAACTTGTAACGATTAAAGATTTTGCCAAACCAGGTGCAGTAATAACTATTGAAATTTCTAACAATACGGTTTCCTGGCAATCAAACAACGGCGAAATCGAATCAATAGAATCACCTTATTTATTCAGCCTTGCGGGGCAAAGCGATAAAGAAGGCCCGGTAAATTACGATATTTTCGTTGCTCTCAATCGTGTCATTTCCGGCTCTTATCGTAGCGGAACCGGTATCAGCAAAGCCCGGATTAAATTGTTTTATCAATAAAGGTGATTAAAAGAAGGATTAAAATTGTTAGTTTTTTAGTAAGAAACTTATGCTTAAATACAAATAACAAAAGCTCCAAAAAGTTATAAAACCTCACCCGAAATACTCAGGTGAGGTTTTATCTAGCGTGAATCTAAAAATATAAAAAGCATGAAAACGAATAAAAAGGAATATGCTATACTTATAAAAATTGATATGGGAAGCATGACATGGATAGAAGCGAAGCGGATAGAGAATTTGGGAAAATAGCGGTCGATCAGGGTTTTTTGACTTTGATTGACCTGGAAGATGCTTTGAGTCGAACCAGCGAAGATAAATCGCTTGTTGAGGTGCTCACTTCTGAGGCAAAAATTTCAAGAGAGCAGATTGCTAAAGTTGTTGCGGTCCAAAGAGGCGTGGAGCTTGAAGACGATGAAGAACCCGAAGAAAATCAACCTCAGAGAAGAGACTCGGAATTTCTTGGAATTGATGCAAAAAATCCTGAGGATTTGGAGAAATTTGCAAAAGAGATTTTTCAGCCGGGTAATAAACAAAAAGACATACTGGCAAGCATTGTCTTGAACTTTGTCTGGCCCGGCGCTGGTTATTTTTACCTGAAAAAGTTTTCTAAAGGAATTGCCTGTACTGTTGCAGTTTTATTATTGTTCTGGACTGTTATAGTTCCCTTTGCGATTCTAATTTACTCTTGTGTAGACTGCTATAAGATTGCCAGCAATAATAATCAGTAAAATTGTCGTTCGTATTGAAACGAAAGCCGCCGGGTAAGGGCGGTTTTTTGCTTTTTACAACTTAGCGATTTGTATAAAGATTGTGTTCGAGAATATAAGGAATTATCAGTCTCGGAAGCTTGCCGCGGGGAACCTCGCCACTGCTGAATGCTCTTCTGATAGCGCTCGATGAAATTTCAAGATCCTGGCCGCGTAAAAAGTGAAAATTATCCATAAGAAGGCAGGTTTCTATTTTTTCCTTAGGTAGCGCAAACCCGGGGCGGTTAACAACAACAAGATGATGACCTTCAAGATCGAGAATAATTCCCGGGTCATCCAGGCGATCAAATGAGTCGGCACCCATTATGTGATAGTATTCTGCGCCCGGAACAATTATTTCTATTGCTTTATCGAGGCGTTTGGTATGATACTCGCCTGTTATGTTGTTCCGAGTGAAGCAGAGCATGGCGCTGATAGGCAGCAGGGCAAGTTTTTCTTCATAATTGATCACCTGTTTTACCATTTGATATCTTAATGGGAACGGGGTTATATCAGGCTTGTGACTGGGGGAAATATTTGGCAGAAGATAGACTTTGTCGAGAGAAAGCTTTTCAGCTGCCATATTTGCCACTGCAAGATGGCCGTAATGAATTGGGTCAAAGCTTCCATAATACATGCCAACTTTGGACTTTTGGGCTGAAACCTGGCCCGTTGTTAAAATAATCAGCAAAAATATCAGAATCGCTTTGATACTTCTCAAAATGTTTTTCTGCATAAAAATTCCTCCAATTTTATTTTCTTGCCCATTGAATGATAAACAATTCTCTTTGATTAAATCAACTTAAACACAGCTTTCATAAGTAATTGTCCATTTTTATAGAGACTGTTTCAAGACATTTAGATTGCTTCGCTTCGCTCGCAATGACAGCCCAAATTGTCATTGCGAGAAGCGCAGCGACGAAGCAATCTTTGATGTGGAAAACTTTTTGGTACATAATCGAAAAACATAAATGTCTTGAACCCTGCCAATATTGCTAAATGGATAATTACTGAAGCTTTCATCAGAAATTAAAAAAAATTAGTAAAAATTTTTTTACTGATAAGTTACGTTTTTAATTTAAATCATTATAATAAAATATAAGATTGAAAAAAGGTCTTAAAAGGGTACATTATTTAACTGTTAATAAATTTTCCGGTTTTCTAAATCCTAACCAACCTTTTGGGCGGCTCAAAGCCGCCTTTTTTTTTGTCGAATAAAAAATAAATGTGTTATATTTGTTTGTCAGTTAAGAAACATGGAGGTTTTATGAAAAAGTTTGCCAGTATTGCATTTGTTTTAGTTCTGCTTGTTTTTATCGGGCAGTCAGTTAGTATAGAGGCAGCTTATCGTTATAAAAAAATTAAACCCGGTATGCCTTTTACTCATTTTGACATTGAAGATATCTATCATCAAAGGTGGGTCAGCACATACCTTCGCGGAAAGCCTATTATTATTCTGACCGGTCATCGTTATCAACGATATGAAATTTTAAAATGGGCAGAATCTTTTCGCCGGGATTTTGGCCTTCCGGGCCATGTGCACCTGCTCTGGGTAGTTAATCTGAGAAAGTTTCCCTGGTCAACCAGCAGAGGAACAATAATAAAACAATGGCGTGATTTCAATGCTCCCATTCCTGTTTTGATGGATTGGGACGGTATAATCGGTAAATCATTGAAAGTTAATTACAATATTCCAAACATAGTAGTCATAGATGCTTTTGGTCGTCTTGCAATGCATGAGATGCATACCTATAATCCAGAAGTCTATGCGGCTATTGCTGCAAGAATTAAAAGTTTACTCACTATTAATCCGGGATATGTAAATTCCCCGGCAGTACCCACACCGGTTCAGATGGTTCCATCTCCAGCCGGAGCTGTGGCTGATTCAAATTAAATTAAGCAAAAAAAATCCCCGGTCAACCTGAGCCGGGGATTTTTTTATTTCCTATTTCTGGGCGAATATTTTTATTTCTGCCGGTCTGAGTGCGTAGTCTAGACTTCTAGGAACTACTGAAATTGTATAGTCCGGGCTTATGTCTTCTAAT
>JBNJGH010000204.1:0-4918 GCA_051747585.1 Candidatus Rifleibacteriota bacterium | reverse complement strand
TTCGTGGCAAGCGCCATTCTCGTCGCGAAAGCCTGAAACTGTTCAGAGAATTCGTCGGCGGCCCCGACACCGATGATATTAAACACACCAGATACAACAAACTTTCTCTGGCAATGCTAAAAGACGGTCTGGGCTCAACTATCGCTCTGACCGGCAAAGAGGCCAGACCCATAGCCAGAATCAATTACGACGCCTGGGGCGAATTCAGATGGACCGAAAAAGGAAAATGCAGAATCAACGACTGTGACAAGTTTCTTAAACGATTCAGCAAAACCAGAGGTTTCGGTCGTCTGCGCCATAATGCACGCGCCTTCGGCAAACGCTTTGCCTATAAACTCAGCCCATACCTTTATACCGGAAGACGTTACTCTGACTTCACAAACCAATACTTCAACCGCAACCGCTACTACTCACCAGCCCTCGGCAGATTCACCTCAAAAGACCCCATAGGCTTCGAAGGTGATATCAACCTTTACCGGTATGCGAATAATAATCCGCTGATTTATGTAGATCCATACGGTAATATTGCTGGCGTTCTTACTTACTTTACGGTTAAGGAAATACTAGCTGGTGCAGCTATAGTTTACATTAATACTCCAAAAGGTAAAAAGGACTTAAAAGCTTTTGTTAACCGGTTACAGGCCGGTGCCAATTGGACAAAAGAAAAAATTCAAGACGCCTACCGTGGTATAACTTGCCAACTTTTGCCAGATACTGTTGCAGATCAAATCTACACTGCTGGCCAAGAAGAGCCGAAGGACAAGGATAAAAAACCAGCTAAGGAACCAGGTCAACCAACAGAAGCTGACGGTTTTAAACCAAAGAAAAACTGGAATGGTAGAAAAGTTAAATCTCCAAACGGAAAAGATTATGGTTATCCAGACAAAAAAGGAAATGTGTGGGTTCCCACAGGAACTGGTCCAACAGCACATGGTGGTCCTCATTGGGATGTTCAACATCCAGGCGGTAGTCACACTAATGTTTATCCTGGAGGGCACGTGAGATAGTGGAAGGCAATTCAAAAAATATACAAATTATTGATGCTGCGAAAAACTGCACCTATAGCATTTTTTCTATAGCCGCTGAAGATTTCGTATTAATCTTTCCCAATAATCAAGATATTGAATTTATTGATGACTTTATTAACCGGATTTCAGAACCTATAGCACAAGAAGTTTTAAATAAACTTTGGACGAAACCTGTTGATAAAAAAAGTGTCAAAGGAATTCATGGAACTTTGTTTTTTGGGCTAGACTTCAAAAAAATTTACTATCCAACTAAAAAGGAAGATGAAATGGTAGTAACCGTTTAAAAGATAGGCAAAATACTTCAGAGATTCTAAAAAACATCTCCCCATGGGGTTTCCCTGTGGGTAGATGTCATTGGTTGTAAACAGTTAACCCGTTCCGGCTAATCAGCTTATACCCGGGAAGGGGGGGGGCATTTTACTCAACTACTGATCTGTATTTAACTTTCGTCTATGGAATTACAGCTTTATGCTTGAGAATTAGACTGTCGAGAATTTCTCTGACAGTCTTTTTTCATGCATTATTTTCGATAACCTCGCCAAGGAGTTTGATAATCAGCTCCTGCTTTGTTTTCGGTAGCTGGGATGCCTTTTCAAACATTCTCTCAAGCCTTGATTTCGGCCCGCGCTTTTTCTGCTGTTCTTCGCCAAGACCGAGTATTATCTCCGGAGCCACCCCAAACAGTTCAGCCAATGGCCTGACCAGATTTTGCGGTATCTGTCGGGCTTCCCGTTCATAAAAAGATAAAGTCCGCTGCGGAATACCGAGCTCTTTAGCAACCTCCACTTGTGTAAGCCCGGCAGCTTTTCGTAATTCCGCCAGACGCTTGCCATGTTCTGTCCCTTCATTTTTTGCAATTCTTCCTGCCATATAGGCATTATAATGGCTATTTTCTATTATCATCTATTTCCTCAAATTTTTAGTTTGCTTTCTAGCAATTTTTCTTCTAATTAAATTAGTATATTATGTGAGTTCCGGGGACGGTGAGTTCCGGGGACGCCTTAGAATGCCACTAAGTTAAGGAGATATTTAAAGCACAGTTGTTTTATTCGTGCTCAGCGAAGCGGTGCTCGTAATCAGCGAAGCGGTATTCGTAATCGAATAATCAACATTTAAATCGATTACGATTAGGATTACGATCACGAGCATGATTCGCAAAATATGACTTCTTATCTTAGTGGCATTCGGGACGCCTTACTCGACTTGATAGAAATGGGACAATATCTGGCAATTGAGTAAGATGTCCCTCGGTTATGTCCGTAGTTATTTTTTGTACGGATTAACAAAACCCCAAAGAGGTAAACTTAGCTTCCTATTGCCTTATTGTAGTTTTTAAGCTACAATAAAGTAGATGCATAAAATAAAACATTATTTGCTGGAAAATGGCCTTGATCCTTTTGGAAAATGGTTAAACAACCTTAAAGACATCAAAGCAAGGGCAAAAATCAATGTTAAAATTGATCGTCTTTCGCAGGGAAATTTTAGTAATTCTAAATCTCTGGGTGATGGAGTTGTTGAGTTAAAGATCGACTATGGACCTGGTTACAGAGTTTATTATGGCCAAGCCGGCAAACTTGTTATTTTGCTTCTTTGTGGTGGCGATAAAAGTTCGCAACAAAAAGATATTGAGACTGCAAAGAAGTATTGGGCTGATTTTAAAAGGAGATCTTCGTTATGAAAACTGAGCTTACAAAAAATCATCAGAAATGCTTGCTTGAAAACTTAAAGGATCCCAAAGAAGCAGCAGCATATCTGAATGCCGCATTGGAGGAGGGTGATAACGAGCTATTTCTCCTTGCGCTGAGAAATGTTGTAAAAGCAACAGGTGTCACTCATATTGCCAGAAAAGCGCATCTAAATCGTGAAAATCTATATAAAATGCTTTCAGAAAAAGGCAATCCTGAATTTTCCAGTCTCTGGGCCATTTTAAATTCAATAGGTTTGAAAATTTCTATTGATTCTTTTTCATAAGATATATAGTTGTAACAACTATGCTACTACCATGTTAAAATTCATAAAATGCGACTGGGTGAGAAAATATGCATCGTAAGTTGAGAGTGTTAATCATACTGCTGGTTTTGTTTGCTGCATCATACTCACATGCGGCGGTTAATTTTGACCAGCAAATCACCAACTACGATGCAGCAAAATCCCGGATTCTGCAAAATCTGGCCGGGAATTCGTCATACCCGATTCTCGAAAACCCTCATTATCAAAAGATTTCTCGCCTTAGCAACGACATCAACCGTAACCGATACTACTCACCAGCCCTCGGCAGATTCACCTCAAAAGACCCGATAGGGTTCGAAGATGATATCAACCTTTACCGGTATGCGAACAATAATTCGCTGATTTATGTAGATCCATACGGTAATATTGCTGGCGTTCTTACTTACTTTACGGTTAAGGAAATACTTGCTGGTGCAGCTATAGTCTATATAAATACTCCAAAAGGCAAAGAGGACCTAAGAGCTTTTGTTAACCAGTTACAGGCCGGAGCCAATTGGTCGGCAGATAAAATAAAAGATGCCTATCATGGCGTTACTTGTCAGTTACTACCATATGATGCTGCACAAAGAA
Organism: Candidatus Rifleibacteriota bacterium; assembly: GCA_051747585.1. Lineage (GTDB taxonomy): Bacteria > Muiribacteriota > Ozemobacteria > Ozemobacterales > Ozemobacteraceae > DYKG01. The sequence goes on along the minus strand of JBNJGH010000204.1, from coordinate 1,310 downwards.
TATATCTGGCAACTCAGGATGGTTCGAAATCCGGCAATCCCCCAGATATAGATTCGCCTGAACCCGACCAACCCGATCCGGATGAAGATCCTGATAACAACAAGAAGAGAAGAAAAAATTCAAATGAAACTGTTAATGAAATTTTAAAAAAGCGAAAAGGTAGTATAAAAGATGCACCATTACCCAAGGGTTCACCAAGCTGGAATAAAATTAGACATATGACATTAAACCAAATTAAACGTAAGGCTCAAAAAAGAATTCCAGGGTTTAAGCAATTCTACAAATTGCTTACAGATTCGCGTTTTATACGGTAGGTAATATGAATAAGATATTTAAATTTCTTCGACAACTAAGAAAACGAAAAATATTTTTCTCGCTTAAACAAATTCGAGAAAAAAGTATTATGGTCGAAATTGCTGTTCCAGGGCAACGGTGGGAAATTGAATTCCTTGAAGACGGAACAGTGGAAATTGAAAAATTCTTTAGTAATGGTCAAATCTTCGGAGAAGATGAAATACAGATTCTTTTTCGGGATTTCACTGATTGATTATATAAATTAATTGATCAGCGAACACCTAAAACAATTATGGTATCGAAATTTATTTTCAGCTGGAACTTCATCTTCTGAATTCATGCCTGAGTAACAGACTGCCGGAAAGATTTTTGGCAGTCTGTTTTTATGCAGTCTGCTGATTTTCGTGTTGTGCCAGCAATGCATCCAGTATCTTGAAAACAGCTCTTCTGTCTGCGGTTGGCAGTTTTTCTATTCTTTGCAGTCGTTTTAAAAGCCTGGCATTCTGTGCGCTCATCAGCGGCTTTTCTATTTTCTTTCTACCGAGTAATTCATCAACGGTTATTTCCAGTGCGTCCGCCAGATCTATTAAAATAGCCCCTGGAGGCTGTGAATCATCTGCTTCATAATAAGCTATAACTCGTTGTGTAACTCCCGCTTTTTTGCCAAGTTCTGTCTGTGTTAAGCCTTTCGCTTTTCTCAGCCTGGTTAACCTCTTTCCAAATCCAACAAGCTTTCGTTCTTTCATCTCTTTGCTCCATAAGCTGTTACCGACAATGATTTTCATCGTTTCACCTCCATATTATAACTTATGTTCCAAAAGAGAAGTTTAGGATCGGGGGACACTTTACTCATTTATTGGGCCGAAATTAACAAAAAAAACATCTGGTTAAAAATGATTCTTTTTTGCTAGACTGTATAAACAAACAAGATTTATTGGAGGATTATAAGAGGATTTGCTTTTTCGATGTCAAAATAATCGAACTAAATACGAATATGATGCTGCCGGCAGAATGCT
>JBNJGH010000203.1:0-4939 GCA_051747585.1 Candidatus Rifleibacteriota bacterium | reverse complement strand
CATATTGGTCTTTTACAACTTGTTCATATACAAGATTGAGTTGTCCGGCCATTGCCGGTAGACTCAAAAGAGTCATCAGCATCAGTGCAATAAAGAGCCTTCTGCCGTTGAAGAATAGTTTTTTCATTAAAGAATACTCCCTGAGTTGTTAAGTATTATAAACTAATTATAAGAATGATTCGGGGGTACGTCCAGAGCAGAGGAGATTTCTTTGCATATTTTTTTTATTGCAAAAGTAAGCGCAGTTTTTTTATGAAATTTCGGTATCGCTATCGGAACTCTCTTTTCGATTTTTTTCTTCTTTGTGAACCCAGTGGCTTAAATAATTGTCCGGAGTTTGGGGTAAACTCCAGTCACTAAGAATTAATTAAATATAATCGATACCCGATATCGATAGCGACCCCGAAATATGAACTGTCATTCCTGACAAGCGTAGCGTGATCAGGAATCCAGGGTTATATTGTAGCTTAGCGTTTTATATTGACCGTACGGGCCGATTTTTCTCACGCTTTTTCGAAAAAAATGTGGCTCTTTGCTCATAGCAATAACTGTGGTAAATTGCCTGAGTATACGTTCTAAATTAAAAGGAGAAATTATGCAGCTTAAAAATGTATTGTTTTTAACTTTGCTGGTGTTTGTGTCCGCCAGATTATTTGCAGTCAGCCCGGATGCCAGTTTGCCTCAATGGTACAAGGCCGATTTTTTTGTTTCTGAATGGCTGCCCGAACAAAAAAGCCTAATTATTCAGGTCGATATTGAAGCAAAAGAAGCAGACCTGCATAATGTCTCATGCCGCTTGTATCAAGATTTTTCTAAAATTCAGAACGGTCAGGTTAGAAACAGGAAAATAATCCAGGCCGGAGACAAAGCTTCTTTTTTATTCAGATTCCAGGTTGAACCTCCATTGGATACCTGGTTTGATTGTGATTTAAGAGCCATGCCTGATCCCAGGGGGCTAACACGGGCCGTTGAAAAAGAAAATAACGATGCGCTAACCCATAAAGTAAAAATGGATCAAATTAAAGCCATTAAAGAACCAATTAAGATTGGCACAACTTTTCCGGTATTTGTAAGAGACGACATTGCTCAGACCACCACTGCTCAACTTGCTTTCAGGCCTGAAATTAAACATTGCGGCAGGGATCTGTATTTATGGCTGCCTGAAAACAGTGTTGGCAAGGGTATTACCGGCGAAACTCTCAAAGCTTTAAAAAAATCCACAAAATCTCTAAAATTCAAATCTGCTGTAGCTGCATGCGATTTGTTAATACGAAAATTCAGCAACAGAACTGAGCCGGTGGTCATTCAAACTGGACCGCAGGAAACCTTTGAAATTCCTGTCAAAGTTGCTATTCAGTTAATTGAAGGAAACAGGATTACCTTAAAAGCTTTGCGCGATAAAAATATCCAGGTGATGAAAAACACTATCGATAATATGGAACCAAAGTTTTATCGACCTTATGTTTGTTTTAATCTGGCTCAGTTTTTATTAGTTCATGATTTTAAAGAAGAGGCAGCAAAATGGCTTGAGATCGCCTTGAATGATATTCCTTCATGGTCCAAAGCTGAAGAGCTACTCGAAAATTCGGATTAAAGGAGAAAAGTATGCTCTGGTATTTCGCTTTTACAACTATAGGAATAGGTATCTTTGCCTTTTTTCTGGCCCTGAAAAAGTTTATCGATTTTCCTTTTATGAAAATTTTCGGGGGCACGGCACTTCTTGCAACCGCAGGCTTGCTGTCATTTAAAGCCGGGAACCCATTTTCCAGGCAATAGAGGTTTCGCAGAATAAAAAAACTTCGACCAAACATTTTAAGTTAGTCGAAGTTTTTTTATTTTAGTTGCGTTAGTTTTTAACTAAATACGTGTCCAAGTTTTTTAAAGAAGTTTCCGGCAGCTGAGGCTACGCCAGAGGCAACATTTCCTACGGCTTTGTTCACCAGGCCGGCAGCTTTTGCAACGCCACCGCCTACAATCGAAGCGCCGCCAAGTAATTTGTTTCCGATACCATCTTCTCTGAACTTGTTTTTTCCCCAGTCGGTCATTTTACTACCCATTGAAGAAAAAGCGTTTCCGGCAATTCCTGATGCTGCCCCGGGAATGCCTAATATACATTTGGTAAGCCCGCCGGCAAGTTGTGTGGGCGACATATTCTTAAAACCGGTTACTGTATCGTTTATGCCTGAAGATATATTGTCTTCGGTTGCTGTCCAGAAGTTGAAGTTAAACAGGTGAGGGGCTTTTTGTGGTTCACCGGTTTCGCCAATGTTAATCATCAGGTTTTTATAACCGGAAAGATTTCCTGCAACCTTGGTGCCTAGAGGTGCGCCCCATAATTCTTTAAAACGGTCTATTTCCATTTCATGACCCTTTTTAGTTCCCCAGTAAGAGTCGCGCATAACTAAAGAGGTGATATTACCCTGACTGTCTGTTTTGTAGCCATAAATATTAACCCAGTGGGGAACGTTGGTGCCGGAGTCCATTAAAACCAGAACAGGTTTGCCTTCATCGATTTTCTTTATAATATCTGCAACTGACGCATTGTGTTTCTGGCTCGCATCAACGCCGTTCATTCTCAAGTATTCTACAACTGTTGGAGGAGAGGTGAAAATACCACTGGGATTGGTGTCTTTATAGACGTCCTGGGCACCGGCGGGTAAGCCCATGCCATTCAATACTGAAGTCATGGCAAACTGGCCGCAGTAGTTGTTGCCTTCGATGCTGATATCTAAATCTTCATAACCGGGAAGAGTCTTATTTTCCTCTGCGGTTGCATCTTCGTCTTTATTTATATTAGTTGAAAATACATCTGTTACCTTGTCTTTAACTTTATTTGCAGTCTCTTTAATCGAATCTTTTCTCGATTGAGACATTTTAAATTTTTGTAAAGCTTCGTCATACTGACGCTTTGCTGTCTTAACCTTTTTGCCGAGCTCTGCTGCTGAGCTGCTTGCGCCGTCTTTTAATGACTCTGAATACTGTTTATACAGGTTCTCATACTTGTATTTCAAGCGATCCAGATCTTCCTGCATGGTTGCCTGCGCCGCATTCTGAAGAAAAAATGCAAGCATTAAAAGGCAGGCTAAAGATAAGATGGCTGCCTTAAGACTGTAATTATATTTCATAGCGACCTCCAATGGTCGAAAGATTCGAATTTCTTTTAATTATAAAAATCAAACCCAAAAACGTCAATGTACGCCAGCAAATTCAGCAATTCTCGGTATGCGTCTATCAGTTGGTTTCAGAAAAAGAAAACCCCTCACACAAAGTCTCAAAGGCACTGAGAAAACAAAGACAGGGTGAGAATTATTTAGGAGTCTGTTGAGTTTTTTCATTGCAAATTATTGCTGTAGGGGCCGACCGTGGTCGGCCCTAATTGCGTTAGCTAACGAGCATCAAATAAAATCAACAAAGACAACGATAACGATTACGAGCACGATCACGAGCACGATTCAAAGAGAAATGAGCTGGCGTAGATATGAAACAATTAAATGCTTCGACAAGGCGAAAAAAAACGAAAGTTGTTTGAAAACCAGCTAATAATAATTGACCAAGAATTCCTGCAGCAAATTCCTGCAAACAGGCTAGATTTGTTGAAATTGAAATTTTATTATCCAGGAGTTGGCTTACGTGCTTTTCACTGATATCCAGGATTCCGGCGAGATCCTTTTGCGACCAGCCGTAAAATTCCATTTCATCTTTTATTACATCACCAGGACCAATAGATTTAAAAGGTCTAAGTTTAGTCATAGATTGCTCCTGTTCTAATAATTTTAAGTTTCCTGATGCGATCCCGGTTTATTTAACAATCTTAACGTAAAATAGAATTCTCTTTAAAGGAAATAGTTTTTGCCAAAAAATTATAGAGAAGGGCGTTTTGTTCTATTAATTCAAATTATTTATTTTATGCTTAAAATTAGCTATGGCTTTGGCAATTTGGGATCTAGTTTTCTTGGAATAAAAAAGCCTTTAATGCAGTTAATATTTCTTACGGAAATTTGAATATGATTTTTTTCTTTAAAGCCGGCATTGGGATATAAATCCTGACCCTCAAAAAAGACGCCTCGAACTGAATCAAATTCAGGCAAAGCCTTGTCCTTATTAAATTGATGAATCGTTTCTATAACGGCACAATCTAAATGCCTCAATAATAAATCACCCTCTTTTACGATAGGTTTATTTTTGGGAATAGGTAAGTCGTGACTTTCTTTGATTTTTTTTAAGAGATTATATCCTTCTTTTAACAAGTTAAGATATTCTGAATCCAATAAATCCAGGCAATGTCCAAGGTCTATCACCGCGCCTATTACAGAAGGCTTGGCAATTGGTCGGCAATTTCTTTGGGGGTTCTTTTTTATGTCCTTTGCATATTGTAAGGCTCGTTCATAGTTGTTTTCCCAAAAGTAAATCCCATTGCCCAACCAATCATAATTATTTTCGCTGGGTTCGAGCACAATGCCCTTTTTACTTACGACCTTGTCTCTAACTGACTTATCACAGCCGTGAAAACCTAAAATAAGGCCGGCGCGTTTAGAATACATTATTTATTTAAATATTGTTTACTTAAGTTTCCGTCGCGATTATGAATGCCGGTACGAACAAGAAATTCCCTGGCTTTTTTTTCATTAGAAGAGACTTCTTTAGAATAAGCTTTAAAAGCATCTAAATAATTTTTATGCTCTTTTTTGTTCATCCAGTCATTTCCTTTCTTTTCTCAGGCCAAAAAATTATCTTTGTTAGTAATATTTTAGCACCAGGTTACAAAACCGTCAAAATTATTATTAAATTAAGGCTTTTCAGAGTAAAATGGCTATTTAAAGGATTGGGATTTATGTTTTTGTCTTTGGATTGCTTTCTTTTATAAAATTATACAGGCTTTCGATTAATGACTTGATGTTTGTTTGTTCATTTTCAGGGCCGTTTAATAAATCCTGCCAGG
>JBNJGH010000202.1:0-4949 GCA_051747585.1 Candidatus Rifleibacteriota bacterium | reverse complement strand
TTGCGATATTGCGAACCCAGAACATTTCAGTCTGTCCGATTTCTTTGCTTTCTGCCATCATTTCCGGGTTTACATCTGCAAATGAAATTCCAGAGGCAGCCCGTGCCCGGTTTCGGGGCGGCAACTCAATTTCTCGGTTAAGTATGTGAGTTGCATCTATCCATTTCTCGGAAGAAGCTTGTGCGCTATTATGCCCACAGACAGTCATGAGGCTTATAATCAAAACTATTTTTATTGTGTTTCTTAATGTCATAATATTTCTCCAGTTTCTATTATAACCGATGATCCCCATTTTTTAAAATCCCACTAGCAATTCTCGGTAACCGTCTATCAGTTGGTTTTCGAAAAGAATATTCCTCACACCAAGTCTCAAAGCCACTAAGATCACCAGGAAAGCCTAAAAACTTACTACCCTGACCCTGGATTCCGGCTCTCATTTCATTCGGCCGGAATGACGAAAATCGGGTAATTTAATATAATAAAACCGATCCCGATAGCGACCCCGAATAGCTAAATATATGTCTTAGCATAACAACTCAAAAACAAAAATTGTTGAAAAACAGCTAATAATTCGTTACTTAGAACTGCTGAAAAATCATCAGCGATTTTAGGAATTGTGGCTGGTGAAATGATGAGAATGGGACGATAGATAAATTGTTATGAAATTTTCGATGTTGAATATTCTGGTATTGATTTTTCTGGTAATTTTTTCCGGGTTCTCCGCTATTGCTGCCCGGAACGCCGAAAAAATAAATAATAGTCTACAAATTGTTTCTGCCAAATTCGCGGCTGATCCTTATTCAAAGGCAGGCTATGAGCCATTTATAAAGTTGCGAGTTTACAATGATTCGCCAAAGAGAATTTACAGTGCCATTATCAATTGTCGTTTAATTTCAAATGGTCGTGAGGTTTACTCTGAGCTTTTCACTAAACATCTTTCCGGTGGTTTGCCTGCTTATGCTTCACAGGTATGGATTTTCTTTCCCCGGCGTGGAAGTTTCTGGAGTCAGCAGAACATTCCTTATGATGCAATTGTAGAGGCAGAAGTAGAAAAAATATTTTATCCGACTTCAAATTCACCCTGGCAGCCCGAATATGAATTTGATTATCCCTCAAGGGTCGATCTTCTGTAATAAAAAAACTGCTCCACGGCAATTTCCCGTGAAGCAGTTTTTGCACTTGCTATAAAAGTTTAAATTAGTCTGTGATAATCGTCGCTTACAGCTTTTGAGGCGCTCAAACCAAGAAATTCAAGGAGGTTGCCGGCAAGTTTTGTCTTCTGGTCAGCATCGAGTCGGCTCCAGGTTTTACTTTTGATTTCAACGAATTTCCCCAGTTCCGGTTGAACCATAGTGTCGACATTGATAAAGAATTTGATGCCTTTGTACATTACATGAAATCTTTGACGGTCTTTTTGAACTTCGAGGATTGAATCCGGAGTAAAGTATTCTTTGTAGAAACGCAATGAGTTGTTTGCAGGGGCAATGTATCTGCTGCGTGAAAGCAATACGTCGGACTCTTTGTTTTTATCGGCTCTGTTTTCTCCGATAAGAGTAAGTCTGGCTCTTGCACTTTTAATGTTACCTTTTTCGTCTATAAGCTCGTCTTCACGGTAGCGCAGCATTTCATTCGACTGATCGAACTGGAAGTAAGTATCAAATTGTTTGTAATGCTTTTTAAGCTCTACAACAATATCAGGTGAATTAAGTTTTTCGAGAACCGGTGCTATGTCATCGACTTTAACCTTGACCTGAATTTCGAAACTTTCTTCCTGAGTCGCTCCGCCAATGGCAACAAGTTTAGAGAGCAGGGATTTTTCTCTTTCGAGCAGGAACTTGTCGACTTTTTTTGCAAAAGTTTTGCTTTCGTTTAAAAGAACCTTTTCATCAATGGTTGTAAGCTCTTTTTCTTTCATAAGCCATTTTCCGTTAACCATTACATCGGTTACATCAGTGGCTTTGGTTGCATAGACAATCTGGGCATATGTGCCGTCAGGGTCTCGCAAAAATCTGGGGGCATTATGAACGGGGCCTATATCTACCATTATCAAATCAGCTCTTTTGCCGGGTTCAATAGAACCGGTAATCTTGTCAATATGAAGAGCTTTTGCTCCTTCGTGGGTTGCCATGTTCAAGACTTGTTTTGCAGGTAATGCAGTGGGGTCACCGGCTTTAAGTTTTCCCAGAAATGAAGTCAATCTCATTTCTTCAAACATATCGAGGTCATTATTGGAAGCTGGTCCGTCAGTACCAATGCCCATATTAAGGTTTAATTCAACCATTTTGGCAACCGGAGCTGCGCCTGAGGCAAGTTTAAGGTTTGAAGAGGGGTTATGAACTCCGCCACAGTTATATTTTGCCAGATCACGTAGTTCACCTTCGTCAACATGGACAAGGTGTGCTCCGACCAGTTTGGTTTCAAGCATGTTCTGATTTTTGATATATGGAACGACGGGAAGACCGAATTCTTCTCTTAATCCGTCTACTTCGGCAGTAGTTTCTGCCAGATGGGTTACCAACGGCACGTCAAATTCTCTGGCTATTGCTGCACAAGATTTAAGAATTTCAGGGGTGCAGGTATAGGGTGCGTGGGGGGCAATTGCGGGAACAATAAGCGGGTGATCTTTCCAGCTTTCTATAAAGCTGCGAGTTCTTGTTAAAGCTTCTTCATAGAATTTTGCATCCGGCGCAGGGAATTTAAGAACCGTTTCGCCGCAAACTGCTCTCATTCCGGCTTCTGCCGTGGCTTTCGCAATGTCATCTTCAAAATAATACATGTCACAGAAAGTTGTTGTTCCGCATCTGATCATTTCGGCACAGGCCAGTTTAGTGCCCAGGGTAACAAATTCAGGTGAAACAAATTCGCGTTCTACCGGCATAATATAGCCCATAAGCCAGACATCCAGGCGCAGGTCGTCAGACAAACCGCGCAAAAGTGTCATTGGCACATGGGTGTGGGCATTGATCAACCCGGGCATTAAAACCTTACCCTTACAATCTATATTTTCTTCTGCTTCGTATTTTTTTAGAATTTCTGCTTCAGGGCCAACTGCTACAATGCTGTCTTTTGTTACAGCAACAGCTCCCGGCAGATATTGGTTAAAAGAATCATCAATTGTTAAAACAATTGCATTTTTAAATAACTTTTCTACTTTTTCCATTATTTAATTTTACCTTTCCTGTCCGTTAAAATTTAGTTCCCGTTAGAATAGCAGTAAGCTTTAATAATTTCCAGTGATAAGGTTAAATTTAGGCTTCAGTTCTTGATTGTATTTAGAGTTTGGTCTAGAATTGGTATATTAGAAACTAAGGCGAATTATAAACTATGGAGAAGTCTGCCGGCATTATTCAGCAGATTCTGACTGAGAATCTGTCAAATGAGGATATACGTTCTATTGTATCCAGGGTTCGTAAGCAGGAGCCCGAAAATTATTCATCAGCTTTGGGTTCGATACTGGAAAGAGTGGCCAGCCTGCTCAATGTTTCAGAGCGGCTTCTGGATAATCTTCTTCTGCTAATGGTTGAAATTACCTCTGATATTGCCGCTGCAGAGCGTGGGACCTTGTTTCTTGTCGACACAGAAACTGATGAGTTGTTTTCAAGGGTAGTTAAAGGGGAAGTGGTCGAAGAGATAAGGTTCCCGATGCACATGGGAATAGCGGGAGCTGTTCTCGACAGCCAGGAAACTATTCTGGTTGAAAATGCTTATCAGGACCCCAGATTTAATCAGGAAATAGATAAAAAAACCGGCTTTCAGACAGACAACCTTTTATGTCTGCCCGTGAAGCTGGAGAGCGAGGACGCTATAATTGGTGTTCTCGAGCTTCTAAATCTCAAGCAGACTCCTCTTGAAAATGGCACTATGAGTATTCTGCAGAAAGTTGCTGCTAATTCGGGACCTGTTTTAAAAAATGCCCATCAGTTTGAACAGATTCAGCAGGCGCGTGAAAATGAGTCTCATCTTCTTGAGCTTGCTTCTGTCATTTCTTCTGAATTGCAGTTAAAGCCGCTTCTTGAAAAAATTATGGAAGCGGTAATTATGATTCTCAATTGTGACCGGGCTACTATTTTTCTTCATGATGAAAAAACTAATGAGCTATGGTCGCAGGTAGCCCTGGGCATGCAAGACCAGGAAATTAGATTCCCTGCAAATAGAGGAATTGCCGGAGAAGTTTTTACAACCGGTAAAATTGTCAATATTCGTGATGCATACCAGGATCCCAGGTTTAATCCGCAGATTGATCTTAAAACCGGTTATAAAACCAGAAATATTCTTTGTATGCCGTTGATTAACAAGTTTGGTACCGCAATCGGGGTAACCCAGGTTCTTAACAAGCGGGGTAGTTGGTTTACCCGGGCAGATGAAAAAAAATTGCGTAGTTTTTCTGCCCAGGCTTCAATCGCAATTGAGAACGCTAAACTTTTCCGTGAAGTTCTCAATATGAAAAACTATTCCGAAAGCATCCTGGGAAGTCTCTCAAACGGTGTAGTCAGTTTGAATCACATGCGGAAGATCGAGAAGTGTAATGCTACCGCATGCAAAATACTTGGTACCACTGAAGAAGAAATTATTGATCGATTTGCAGATATTACTTTTACCGGTGACAATCACTGGATAGTAGACAGCTTGAGGCGGGTTATTGCTACCAATGATTCAGACAGCTTTATTGATGCTGAAATAACAAATATGCAGGGCAAAAAAACTTCTGTAAATATGTCGGTTGTTCCGCTGCGCGGTACAGAAGACGAGCAGATGGGGGGGCTTTTGATAATTGAAGACCTTTCTATCGAGAAGCGAATGAAGGGAACCCTTGCTCGCTATATGACAAAAGAGATTGCCGACCAGCTTCTTGACTCTGAAGCTGCAGAGCTTGGCGGCCAGATGAAAGAATTATCTATTTTGTTTTCAGACATTAGAGATTTTACTACTATTTCAGAGAAGCTTGGTCC
>JBNJGH010000201.1:3272-4979 GCA_051747585.1 Candidatus Rifleibacteriota bacterium | reverse complement strand
CCTCTGCTGCATTTTGTGAATGAGCTTTATGAGATACATGGAATAAGAAATTTCTTTTTCGATGAGGTTCACAAATATCCGGGCTGGAACCAGGAATTAAAAAATATTTACGATTCCTACCCGGATTTGAAAATTGTTTTCAGCGGAAGTTCAAGTCTTGATCTGGTTAAGGGCACTTACGACTTGTCGCGCCGCGCTGTCATTTATAAATTAAAAGGTCTTTCGTTTAGAGAATATTTATCATTTAAAGGAATAGCGCATTTCGAGCCTTTAAGCTTAGCAGAGCTTCTCGAAAAAAAAGATAGCTATGCCATTACAACAGGACAAATTGAAAAAATCCGAGGACATTTCAAAGATTATCTGCGCTATGGTTATTATCCTTTTTTTCTAGAGGATAAGGACAGTTATAGCCAGAAGCTTTTTCGCGTAATCCAAAAAACGGTATTTGAAGATATTGCCAATTTTTATAAATTAAAAACCGATAATCTGTGTTATTTTCAAAAGATTTTGGCTTACATTGCTACAATTCCACCCGGAGATTTAAGCCGTAACAGCATTGCAAGGCAAATAGGACTCGACAACAAAACGATACAGACTTATCTTAATATTTTAACTGAAACAGGTCTTACCAGGCTTTTGCGTAGCAATAAAACGGGTAGTCATATATTAAAACGTGCCGAAAAAATCTATCTCGATAACCCGAATCTTTATCAAAGTATAGTCGAAGAAAGCGGATATTTGGCAAAAATTGGCTCTGTTAGAGAAATATTTTTTATATCTATGCTGGAAAACTCAGGCAATCATGTTTACTACTCACATAAGGGTGATTTTATGGTAAATGATAAAGTGTTTGAAGTTGGTGGCAGAAGCAAGAAGTTTAAGCAGATAGAAAATCTTGATAATGCTTACCTTGCCAAAGATGATATTCTCTATGGCGGCCGCCATGAAATTCCTCTATATCTTTTTGGTTTCCTTTATTAAGCCTGTCCCCCCTCCTGAAAAATCGTGCTCGTAATCGTAATCGTTGTCGGCATTGTCATTGCGAGGAGGGCTTTGCCCGACGAAGCAATCTCTATTCCAAATTTGCTATTTAATCGGGGCCGGCGTAAAATCAGAAGTAAGATTGTTAAATCCAGAGGTAAAATATGCGTCGGGAATTCAATGTTATTATTGAAAAAGATTCAGATGGTTTCTATGTTGGTCATGTTCCTCAATTAAAAGGTTGTCATAGTCAAGCCAGAAGCATTGACGAGTTAATGAAAAGAATAACGGAAGCAATTGAACTTTGTCTTGAAGCAGAAGAAAACGACCCATTTATTTCAGAATTTGTCGGTGTTCAAAGAGTCGTTATCAATGCATGATTAAAACACCTCGATTAACAGGAAAAAAGCTGATTTCGGCCCTGAAAAAGCTGGGATTTATTCAAACTCGTAAAAAGGGAAGTCATTGTTTTTTTAAGCACCCGGATGGAAGATGCACCGTAGTTCCGGTTCATTCGGGTGAGATTATTGGAGTAGGTTTGCTTTGCAGTATTTTATCAGACTGCGAAATTGATGATGACAGTTTGGCACAATTGTTGAAAAAATAATTTCTCCTTAAACCACTAAAAACAACCCCAAAAACACCCCTCTAAGGCCATAACTTGGCACTTTTTTCGCCATTCACCTGCGCTATCACTAAATTCCTTCTGGTCCGACCCCAAATTGA
>JBNJGH010000201.1:0-3172 GCA_051747585.1 Candidatus Rifleibacteriota bacterium | reverse complement strand
GACCCCAAATTGAACATTAGTTGACAGCTGATTCATCTCTGCCTATACTCGGCAAAGTCAGTGATGAAAAAAAAGCAAACCAAACCTGAAAATAGCGAAACCATCCTCGACCACCTGCAAAGTCCTGAGGCGATGGCCATATATCTTGAGTCTTGTCTGCAAAATCCCGAAATCAACGGCAATATGATCGCTCAAGCCGTCGGAGATATTGCAAAAACAACCGGAATGGCTCTAATAGCCAAAAGATCCGGACTTTGTCGCGAAGGCCTGTATAAAGCGTTATCAGGTGAACGCAACCCGACCATCGAAACGATACTGAAGGTTGTCAGAGCTGTCGGTTTGCGCCTGCGAGTAGAACCAGTCATCGCACCTCCGAGAAAACGGCGGAGAAAAAATATCCGAACGATAAACGTCGCCGGCCTTGATTTGAGTTTTTTATCGATCAGTCGCAAAATTTTCAAACACAAGATAGAAAAGACACTGAAAATTCCAAATGAAAAAACTCTTGATGGGTCTTTCGGAAACAAACTTGCCCGAGCACATCCGTGGTTTGATCTCCCAGGAATGTATGCCGCCATGCTCGCAAATTTCGGGGAAAGTGCCGCCGATTATTCTGCAGACAGCTGTTCGTTTGAATATTGTTTTTTAATCAGGATCAGGGTTAAGACCAGATTTCGAAAATTTCTTTTGCGCTTCAATGACAGCTGCCCGAATTTCGGCGTTACTTACGCTGAAATGGGCCGTGCCAATCCGAAGAAAACGTCAGAGAATGAACTTTTACGCCGGTGCCTGATACAATTTGTCGACTGGCTGCTTGCCTTTGCGGTGGGTTACTTTTCCATAAACGAAAAATCATGGAAAATAGAATTTCGGCGAAGCAACAAAAACCGCCGTATAATCTATGGTTTCGCCAGAGGCAAGTTTTTCACCGAAACCTATAACGATGAAAAAAGCTTTTCCATTGCGTATGCTAAAGCAATGGCAAGCAATATTCCCTTTAATCGTACCGAATTAGACTGAAGCCCCAAAAACTTTCTGCCACTCAGCCCGCATTAAAGACATGCGGTCTATGCAATTCATACACATATCCATGGTCACCGACAAGGCACGTGAAAAACCCGCACTCTGATCACCACCAAAAACATGAGAGAGTTCGTGAATATAGGTTGACCAGGCCTGCCCATATTTATCACAGGAAAAAAGATTTTTCTTCAAAGCGACAGACCTCAAGCCGTATCTTATCCGCATTCCGAAATCATTGTACCGGCAGCGGGTGACCGGCACAAGATTTGCCATTCCAAGCCATTTTGCTGAAGAATTGGCAATGATATCAACGGCAGGATAATCAACAAAGCCAAAAAAATCACCGAAAATCTGCCGGGCGTAGCGTTCAAGAATTGCGACCAACTGCTTTTCAAGTTCAGATGCCGGCTGAAACTCAAGGAACCCGCCATTTTGCTGACAAGCCTGCTCAACGGTCTGATATCCAAGAATCTTGAATGCAGATTGAACGAACTTATACTTTCTATTAGCCGAAGAGGCCCACGCACGAGATAGCTTTCTACGATAGCTTCCGCCATAATCGCCTCTCTTCAGCTTATCAACAACAAGTAAATCAGGGTATCTGGCTAAAAATAGAGTTTTGGCGCATTTGTTGCTGTCAACTATTTCAACTAAGCGGTTGATGATTGAATAAAAGCTATACTCAATTTTTTTCGAGCGATAAGCATGCCAGTGGTTTTTCAAATATTCAAGAACAGTAATGGCAACATGCGGATCAGATATGTCCCAAACCACTTTGTCAATCAGACTGATAACCTGAAAATCCAGAAGTGAGTTTCTATCACGGTCATTTTCGCCGGAAAAGTGATTGCAGAAAACCAGGGGAATATCGACGCTTCCAAGCGCCTGATAGGCCGAGAAAACGATTCCCCGCTTTTTTATGCCGGGCGTATATGGTATCTGATATGGCACTTCGAGATCAGACCTTTTATAAATGGCGGCTCTTTCAGATTCCCAGATCGGTTCACCCAAAAGAGGATTTTCTTTGTAATAGAAGCTCTGAATAACTGATATTAAAAGATCTTCATGAATGGGTACGCCGCCTGATATAACCAGCTCTGAATAATTTGTGTGTGGAACTTTTTCAACATAATAAGCAAGACTTTCCATGTGCTGGCCATCAATGCAGAAGTCAGAACTGGTTACATATATGCGCCAGTCGCACGATGACATGGTTATGTTCCATTTATAGTCACGAAAACCTGCTAATGAGGCAATTTTGAATCCTTCACCAAATTTCCCTGCATATTTTCCAGGTTGTTCCCTTTTGGTGGAGGCTCCAATATGAACCAGCCACTGATAATCAAATTCGACATTTTCAGCCCGCATGACAGTTGAGTTTCCGGTTTGCCTCCATGAAAATCGTTTTGTCCATTGTTCAAATCCGATCGAATCGTAAAAGTTTTGCACAAAGTCTCGCAAAACCTTAAACCTGGTCCAATTGACCGGGTAATCCATCACCAGATTCAGCAAAACGAGCTTACCGTTTTTTCGCTTTTCCATATCTTGCCTCCATTTTGACTGAGCCGATAGATCGCTGTTATAACCCAGAATTAATTCCTTAATATCCGGTAGAAGCACCTCCATTTCCTTGATGAACAGATCCGCTCTGTCTGGTTTACGAATAAAAGAAACTGCCTTTTTCCACAGATTATCAAGCTTATCAAGATCCTCCAGCTCGTAGATCTCCGCAATTATGAATGGCGAAACGCCTTGTGGGAAAAAATCATCAAGAATCTTCATGAGCAGTTCTCTTGAAGCGATAAGTCTGCCAATGCTGTAGCCGATCAAATACGATTCTGTTTTCATTCGTGCCTCTTAATTATCTCAACCTGTAAACTTCTGACTTTTTGTCTATGCATATAACTTCTTATTTTAATATGTTTTCATTTTTTTTATTTAAATTAAATCAAAAAAGCAATGTTATGCAAGTCCTGATTCAACCCCAAAAATGGCACTCTAAGGCCATATTTCAGCGCCTTTTTAGCCATTCACAGGCTCTATCATTGAGTTTTTACTGGTCCGACCCTGAACAATATCGCCATTGGATATCCCTTCTTGATTCTTTCTTTTCCTGACTTTCCCTTTGCGTCCCTTAGCGATCTTCGCG
>JBNJGH010000200.1:0-5118 GCA_051747585.1 Candidatus Rifleibacteriota bacterium | reverse complement strand
ATTCTGGCCTATACCGGTGCTTCACTGTCGCTGATACTGGTTTTTGCCATGCAGCGCCAGGATTTTCCTTTGATTAAAATTATGAATATGGAATTCATGGCTGCTGAAATTGTAAGGTCTCTTGCAGGTTTGTTCGGTATGGTGCTTGCTATACCAATAACCGCTTTTATTGCTTCGAAGGTTTTTTCCGGAGCAAAAGAGTCGAACGAAAAAGCAACTGCAGAGTAAACTTACTGCGATTCTTTGCCCATTGGGTGAACCTGGCTTCGGCAAATGAACAATTTAAGACTTCGGGCTTTCATTGTAGCCTGCGCACCATTACCTAAAATTTCTTTTAAACCAGGGTTATAGGTGTCGACCAATAGCTCCCATTTAGCATTAAAAGGCGGAGTGTAAAATTCTGCATCCATTATCGAAGCATTGAACATAATCAGAAGGTTGTCGTCTTTTATTGGTACACCGTCTTCGTCTACGTCATCTATACCTGTGCCTGCCAGGAATATTGTAAGGCCTTTGGTGTCGGGACTTGTCCAGTCTTCGTCATCCATTTCGCCGCCATCGGGGCGATACCAGATTATATCTCTAACTTTGCTACCTCTGATCTGCCTGCCCTTAAAAAATTTGGTGCGATGCAAAGCGGGATGTTCGCGTCTGATTTTAATAAGTCGTCTGGTAAATTCCAGCATTTCAAGCTGCTGTTGATCGAGGCTCCAATCATACCAGCTTATCTCGTTATCCTGGCAATAGGCATTATTGTTGCCTTTTTGGGTTCTACAAATTTCGTCACCGCCACAAATCATTGGCGTACCCTGTGAAAAGAGAAGGGTGGCCATAAAATTTCTCATTTGTCGCGTTCTTAGAGCTATTACTTTTTTATTGTCGGTTTCTCCTTCGGCACCACAGTTCCATGATTTGTTGTCGTTATCACCATCGCGGTTGTCTTCGAGATTCGCTTCATTATGTTTGTGGTTGTAAGTAACAAGATCTTTTAAAGTAAAGCCGTCGTGGGCGGTTAAAAAGTTGATACTCATATATGGGTGTCGACCGTCATCTTCATAAAGATCACTGCTGCCGGTAAGTCGGTAGCCTACTTCGCCTGTCAGACCCCCTTCGCCTTTCCAGAACGCACGCATTACGTCACGGTATTTTCCATTCCACTCTGCCCATAAAACCGGAAAATTGCCTACCTGGTAGCCGCCTTCGCCAACATCCCAGGGCTCTGCAATGAGCTTGACCTGGCTGATAACCGGATCTTGGTGAATAATGGTGAAAAAGCTTGAAAGCTGGTTCCAATAGTGCATTTCTCGGGCCAGAGTCGAAGCAAGATCAAATCTGAAACCGTCAATGTGCATCTCTGTTACCCAGTAGCGCAAAGAATCCATTATCAGCTGTAATGTTTGCGGATGCACTACATTAATTGTATTGCCGGTTCCGGTGTAGTCTTTGTAATATCTCGGGTTATCTGGCATCAATCGGTAGTAAGTTGGGTTGTCTATGCCCTTGAAGCTAAGGGTCGGCCCATTGTGATTGCCTTCGCAGGTGTGATTGTAAACAACATCGATTATTACTTCTATGCCTGCTTTATGCAGGTTTTTTACCATTTGTTTGAATTCTTTTACCGGTCCGCCCGGTGATTTGTCGCTGCTGTAACGTATATCAGGCGCGAAATATGAAAGAGTGCTGTAACCCCAGTAATTTTTGAGCCCTTTCTCTACCAAAAACGGGTCATCAAGGTGCTGATGTACAGGCAAAAGTTCTACACAGGTGATTCCCAGTTGTTGGAGGTAACTTATTACAGGTTCTGAACCCAATGCTGCGTAGGTGCCACGTAATTTTTCAGGGACTTCTGGGTGAACCATGGTCAACCCTTTTACGTGAACTTCATAAAAGATAGATTTGTGAAACGGATGATCGGGGGCTTTGTCATTTTCCCAGTCGTAATCTGGATGAATTACAACGCTTAAAGGAGCCCCGGTAGCAGTTTTTTCAGAAATCTTCAGGTCCTTGTCGGGGTGCTTGAGGTCATAGGCAAAAATACCATCTTCGTGGCGTTCTATGTCGCTTAGAGCTTTTGCATAAGGGTCTACCAGAAGAACGTTCGGGTTGAATCTCAATCCTTCTTCGGGTTCATAAGGACCGTGAACTCTGTAGGCATACCTCTGGCCGGGCTCGAGGCCTTCCAGATAAATATGCCAGGCAAAAGCCGTGCGATGTCGCAGCTTGATTCGAGTTTCTTTGAGAGACTCGTCAAACAGGCAAAGCTCAACGCTTTCGGCGTTTTCCGAATATAGAGAAAAATTTACACCATCTCCGTCGTAAGTTGATCCAAGTGGAAAAGGGCGTCCAGGTTTGACTCTCATTAAATTTCCAGCTCCATACCTTCCGAGACTGCAAAAACTTCCAGGTTGGCATTTTTAGATTTTGCTTGATTTTGTAAGTCTTTAACTATTTGATTGAGCTCGTCGTCACTACGGTCAGGGTCATGATGAAAAAGACCGAGCTTTTTTACATTTGCTTCGAGTGCAAGGTTCAGGGCCAGGTTGAAAGTAGAATGCCCCCATGTTTTCGTCTTTTTATATTCTTCATCGGTATACTGAGCGTCATGAAATAAAATTTCGGCATTGCGGGCAAAATGAGCATATTGCTGCAGTTTCCAGCCGCCCGGATGTCGAAAGCCAAGCTCGTTGTCAGTTAAAAACACAAATGATTTGTCGTCTTCATTAAATTTATAGCCAAAGCCACCGTTAGGATGGCTTAATTCGATTGGTTCTATTTGTAGTTCTTTGCAGCTGCCGCAGCCGGGCATTGAACAGCCAAAGTAAAAATCCGCCTTGAGGTCTTCAAAGTTTACCGGAAAATATGGGGCTTCAAGCTGTCGGGCAAGGGATTGTCGCATATAGTTGCGGGCTGAGGCGACACCGCAAACCTTGATTTTAAACCTGCTGAAATAGGCAGGCATAAAGAATGGAAAGCCCATCAGGTGGTCCCAGTGGGAGTGGGTTAAGATAAGACACATTTCTTTGAGGTCTTTTTCTTTCAAAAGTTTTTGTCCGAGGTATTTAATGCCCGAACCCGCATCAATTATGGTTAGATAGTTGTCTTTGTTGCGAATTTCAAGGCAGGTGGTATTGCCACCATATTTAATAGTATGCTTCCCGGGTGTGGGAAGAGTACCTCTACAACCCCAGACTTTTATCTTCATTACTGTTCTTACCTCTTAAAACATTGTGACATATAGAATAACATAAACTTTAAGGCTGCAAAACTCAAATTGTTCTTTAACTAAATATATTTATTCGAGTTATTTTTGACAAATGGCAAAAATAGAATCTGAATTTAAGCGGTCAAATTCTGTTCCAGTGGCGCCAAAAAACTCTATTTCTTTAAAACCAGTTTGTAAGATCAGTTCTTTGAGCTCGTCAGCTTCATAAAGTTGCATTTCCCATTCATCTTCTATGCTTTCGGGTTCGTTAATACCATCTTGTTTTCTCGTTATTGAGTTAATAATAAGCTTTTTATCATCTGGAAGCAGGCGGCAGATTCTAACGTGATTAATCAGGCAGCCATCGATTTGAAGCTCTTTGTTCATTTGCTCATATTCTTCTATTTTTCCTTCTGACATGGCAGTGAAGTTAAAAATGTCGAAAATCAGCAGACCATCCTCTAAGATTTGATTATAAGCATTTTTAAGAAATTCGCTGAATTGTTTGCGGGTTAAATGGCCTATAGCGTTAAAAATGCAAATTGCCGCATCAAACTTTCCCAGTCTGGCATTAACCATGTCTGCAACAACAAAATTCAGCGATAGATTTGTTAATTTGTCGGCCTTTTTCTTTGCCTGATCGATCATAGCCTGGCTGTTATCAACAGCCGTAATCTTATAACCTCTTTTTGCCAGCCCGATACTTTGTGCGCCGGTTCCGCAGGCGAAATCAACAATACTGTTTATAGAATTCAATTGAAAAATTTCATTTAGAAAAATGTTCAATTCTTCTGACTCATCAAAACCCGCCAGCTCAAAGTAATCATAAAAGCCGGCGTAGTTTTGATAGTCAGGTTGTTTCATAAGGTTTTGGGGATTCTATAAAGGTTGTTAGAGAATATGAGGGGCGAAGTGGGGCAGCATTTTACGCCACCATGGCCAGTCATGGTTAACATCGTGGCCCCAGAGATCAACCCATGCCGGTATACCTTTTCCTTCAAAAATACCTTTGATCTGTTTAACATCTTCCGGGTATTCCCAGGCTCCCTGTCCGGAACAAATTATAATTCGCGCCTGTCTTAGGTTATCAAGATACCAGGGGTCATTCAAGTTAGGTAGATAATCAACCGGTGAGTTAAAATAAACGTTTTGGTCCCAGTAGTCGCCTAATACATGTTTAAGTGAATATACTCCGGCCAAAGCTATGCAAGCGTCAAAAACATCGGGATGGCGCAGAAGAAAGTTGACCGAGTGAAAGCCGCCCATGCTGCAACCGGTTAATGCTATTTTCCAGTCGCCATGACAGTGATTTCTTATGAAAGGAACGACTTCATTAACTATATATTTATCATATGCTTCGTGGCGAAATACGTTGTCGCCCGGGTGTCCATCTTTTTTTAACCAGGATTCGTTATCGAGACTGTCTACACAAAATACTTTAAGCTTTCCGGCTTCGACCTCGTCTTTTATGGTTTCGAGCATTCCGAAGTCTTCGAACTCATGAAAACTACCGCCGGCGCAGGAAAAGACCAGAAGTGGCCGTCCGTAATGGCCGTAAACTTTAAGCTGCATGTCGTGGCCCACATTCGGGCTGTACCATTTATGATATTCGCTGTGCATTAAAAAACTCCTTGAAACTTTGATGCTGTAAATGCTGGCAACCAAGCCACACAGGCATGATTATACATGATAAAAAGCAAAATCGCCAATTTCAGTTTAAATAATAGCAATTCTCGGTCAGCGACTATCAAATCGTTTCAGAAAAGAATTTGCCTCACACCAAGCCTCAAAGCCACAAAGAAAATAACCACAGAGCCCTCAGAGAATCACGGAGAATCTTTTTCAGCCATGGATTGTCCGGATGGACAATCAGCCGGCGGTTTCACCGCCCGGCTTTCTCAGCCACAGCAAAGTCT
>JBNJGH010000199.1:0-5138 GCA_051747585.1 Candidatus Rifleibacteriota bacterium | reverse complement strand
AAATTTTTCTTTAGTAAGCAGGCTCAACTGTTCATCAAGTAGTTTGAGCGTGTAAATTAAGTTTTTTGAACTTAGACTTTTCAAAATTAACTTATAACCTTTTTTTATTACGTTATAAGTTAATAATAAGCCTAAGGGTTTAGAATGGCAAGTTTTTTTGCTTTTCGCTTCTTTGTCTTGGCTCAATCCATTCATCAGAAACCCACTCAAGTTCTCTACATTTAGGCGAGTGGTCGTGAAGCTGAACATGCAGCGAGCACGCTTCTGTATGCAAGATGTCGACGCGACGCTCGCTATTAGCTGCTGCGACAGCAAAACAGTTCATCAATACGGCTTTGGCGAGCAATTATTAAATTACTACTTTATCTTATTAAGCATTGCCGCAATCTTTTTTGCAGGAATCGGTGGCGCAAAACGATTCTTTTGACCTTTTTGGCCCGGGCTGCAGAACATGGCGTTCAGGACGCTTTCTTCGGTCGCTTCTATGACGGCCTCATAGAGAGGGTTAATGTAGGTGTCATTGATTGAGCTGAGACTAAGCAAATGCGTTTTGTCTTTTTTGCTTCGAGGTATCTGGTTGCCGGTACTGAAGCCTATGATGATTTCGCCGCTGGTAGAGGCAGCGTGAGAGCCGATGCGGCCGAGACCTAAGGCGGCACGTTTGCACAGACGATTGAGCTGCGGGGTCATGAGAGGCGCGTCTGTGGCGACGATGACAATAACCGAGCCGTAAGGCTTTTTCCGGCGGCCTTCATCCGGATACAAAGGGTCAAGTTCGCGCCCCACAACCTGGCCGTCAATAGTGAGGTTGCGCATGCTTCCAAAATTAGACTGAACAATTACCCCAACCGTATAGTCCTGGGTTTTATCAGATTTGATTGTAACTACACGAGAAGAGGAGCCGATGCCGCCTGCAAAATCAAAACTCATCATACCTGTGCCGCCCCCAACACTGCCTTGTTCAATCTGACCGGTGCGCGCTGAAGTAATGGCTTTAATAGCATCTTCAGGGGTGTTTCGGTAAATGCGCACGTCATTCAAAAAAGCGTCATTGGTTTCCCCGACCAGAGGAATGGTGACCTCCACTTCTCGTCCCAGTTCCGGATAAATGCTGACAAGGTGCTGGATTATGCCATCATGCACCCGGCCGACACTCATGGTATTGGTCAGCAGAATAGGCGTCTCAAGCCATCCCCATTCTTGGGCCTGAGTGATACCGGCCATTTCACCGATTCCGTTAAGAACAAATGCACCAGACACCATATGATTATGAAAAAGGGTCTTCGGCTGTGGGCATATCGCTGTAATTCCTGTTCGGACACTGGTTGTCTTATCTGTCTGCCCGGGAACCTCTATGTCATCTTCGATATGAGAAACATGTCCCACGGCCACGCCTTGCACGTCAGTGATTGCGTTGAATAGGCCGGTGGGAAAACGTCCGACTGATACTCCCATCTCGCGGGCGGTCGGCCGTTGTTTTTTTTCTTTACTAAACGAGAATGTTTTGGTAGGAAACGTCAGACCGTAGCGTTTGATGCACGAACGAATGACCAGATCAAATATATCTTCATAAGCCATTCCTCTGGCTTTGGCAGCAATCGCCAGTGAGCCGTCGGGAAGGAGGCGAGGTAAGACATTGGCTTCCAGAAAATAGGGAGCGCCGTCCTTGCTTAAACGTATGTCTATGCGGCCCATATCCGGGCAGTGAAGCACTTCTTCCACCCGGTTAGCCAAAGAAAGAATGTTGCAGCGCTCTTCAGACGAAAGATCTGCAGGGCAATTCGCGCGAATTCCCGATTTGTCTTTATTTTCACTTAGTTTGTCCTCATATCCGTAGAAATTGTATTTGTCTTCGCTATCAAAAACGCTTTCAACGATCTCAACAAAACGACCGGGTAAAAGTTCAAGCAAAGGCACGGTTAATTCCCGCCCCATGATGAATTCTTCGACATCCAGTCCTTCAGGGAAGTCTTTGAGTAAGCGCTGAATGATCTTATCCGCTTCTTCAGGTTTCTCGATGATCGAATCTTCGCTTATGCCTTTACTGCTGCCTTCATAGTTGGGTTTGATAAAAATGGGGAAATTTATGTCTTTATGGATAGAAGGCTTTTCAGGCGTGACAAGACAGCCTTTTGGAACGCGAACGCCTCTTTTTTCCAGAATGATCTCGGTGAGGCGTTTATCCAGACATACATGAAGCAAAGAGGACTGTCCTCCGGTAAAAGGAAAGCCCAGCTTTTCAAATATAGCTGGATATCGGGCTTCACGGTCTTTGCCTTTTTTTCCCTCGGCAACATTGAAGATCAACTGCGGGGCAGTTTCAACCAAATGTTCCACAAAACGATCTGAAGGGCCGGACGCCTCCAATGGAATTACTTCGTGACCGCAGGCGACTATGGCTTTGCGGATGATTTCAATCTCTTCCTTGGTGAGAAGTTCTCCTTCGACCATTGAATCGCTGGTTCTTTCATTATAAGTTAGAGTAATTCGCATAAAACTCCTTAAGATCTTTATTTCAATATATATAGTTAATTTTAACAACTTTAGAAGGTTCCTGTAAATATCCCTTAAAATAGTTCCACACGAGTTCCGGGGACGCCTTAGAATGCCACTAAGTTAACGAAATATTTAAAACTCAGATAATATATTCGTGCTCAGCGAAGCGGTGCTCGTAATCAGCAAAGCGGTACTCGTAATCGAATAATCAACATTTAAATCGATTACGATTAGGATTACGATCACGAGCACGATTCGCAGATTTTCACTTCTTAACTTAGTGGTATTCTAAGATGTCCCCGATTACTTAATTAGAAAGCTGGTCTTTTAAAGAAAGAGTTTTTTCCAAAAGCTCAAATGCTTCTTCAGGAGTATGACCAAAGTCATTTTTTTTATGAAAATCCACCTGATTATTTTTAAGAAAATCAACAATTTTTTGATCAGCCTGAGCTAAAACAGCATAGTGTAACAGATTGTTTCCATGTGAATCATAAATTTTTAAGTCAGCGTTATTTTTTTTGAAAAGAACGAGCATTTCCAAAGCTTTTTCAGTTGAGTAACCGATCCAATTTCCAAGGTAACTTCGAGCTAATTTGGAGTCCCATTCTCGACCGGTAGACTTATAACTTTCGTAAACTTGTGGTAGCTGTTTAGCTAACTCTTTTATGGCATCTTTTTTTGTATACTTACTATCATATTTGTAAAAATCAAGTTTGATATTATACAATTTTTTTAAATTTTTATTTAAATTCTGATAATAGAATTTTTGAAAAAAGATTATCAAAGGAAATTCTCCTTTTAATCCTTTTTTCTGCGGAGAAGCACCATATTTAAAAAGTAATTGAATTTTTCCTATATTTGGAACCGTTTGATCCATTACTTCTTGCAAAGCAGTGAAACCATTATCTAAAGGTTGATTGACCGGGATACCTGATTTAAGCATTTCTTCGAAATACTTAATGCTTCCGGTACGACAAAGAACTATAAAATCTTGTTGAGCTTTCTTAGAATACCCAGACGATTTTTTACCTTTTTCTTTTAAAATTGCGCGTATTTCTTCGCCTGCTTTGAAATTTTTCATAGCCAGATCTGCTATGCTGGTACCGTCATCAAGTCGATCATTTAGATCAGCTCCGGCTTCTACCAAAATTCTAAAAACTTCAGGGTTTGAACAAGTTTGCGCCGCCATCAGAATTGGAGAAACACCATTTATTCCTTTAATGTTAACATTTGCTCCATTTTTTAAAAGTGCTTTCACAATCTCGGGATTAGGATTATTAGAAGCTGCTGCCACCAAGGGTGGAACTCTTAATCTTGATGAATTTAATTCAGCTCCAGCTTCAATCAATGCATCTATGACTTCTGGCGAAGAATTTAGTAAGGCAGCCATTGAAAGTGGGCTTTGTCCGTTGGTAAAAAGTTTGTTTGGATCCCTACCGGCTTTTATTCCATTTTTAACTTCTTCAACAGTGGCTATTTTCCAATAGGCCGAAGAGCTCCATTTCTCTGCACTTGCGACATTCTCAGATTGTCCGCAACCGGTAAGAAAGATCACTAGACTAATAAAAAGAATAAAACCTTTGTAATTTGAAATCATTTAAACCACCATATTCCTAAAATTTCTAATCCTATTTCTTTCATAAGCCCATTCACGGGTAATCACTGGAAATGGGCTGTTTTATAGGTGAGATTCTAAAGTTTATTTCTTAAGCAATTTTGGATAAAATATACTGATTCAGTGAAATCCCTTCTTCAGCGCACCTTATAGATAATCTTCTATGAAGTTCAGGAGGAATTCTCAAGGTAAGATTTCCTTTGTATTTCTTTAAGCCAAATGGTTTTGGAATTTCTTCATTCTCCTCTTCCATCCATGCAATAGTTTCTTCAACAACTTTCTCGATTTCACTCAAAGCAGATTCAATACTCTCACCATGTGCCATTAATGAAGGAAATTCCAAGCACCTGGCAATATGAACTTTATCTTCAGCTGACCACTCAACCCGATATGTGTATTTCTCCAGGTAGTTATTCTTTTTCATTTTAGAACCTCCAACTTTAAAAGCGCTATTTTAACCATTTTTACCTGATAAGATTTTGCCATTTTTCCAGACTTCTGAAGATTAATTCTGGGATCGCCTTTCCAGGGCGTTTTAAAAATGTGATGACTTCCTCTAATCCTGGGTTTTCCAAAGTGTTTTTTACAAATCTTGAGTAAGTCATCAAATTTTACATTTGCAGGATTTTCTAACAAATCGACCATACTTTTATGGTAGCGTATTTACTATCATATTGGCAAGTTTTAAAAACTTTGTGTATTCCTGAGTTAACCGGCACCTCATTCTGAAATTATCCGGCCACCCGTTCTGAAACAAACCGGCCACTTTCGACACGAGTTCCGGGGACGCCTTAGAATGCCACTAAGTTAACGAAATATTTAAAACTCAGATAATATATTCGTGCTCAGCGAAGCGGTACTCGTAATCGAATAATCAACATTTAAATTGATTACGATTAGGATTACGATCACGAGCACGATTTGCAAAACATTTTTTCTTATCTTAGTGGCATTCGGGACGCCTTACTCGACTTGATAGAAATGGGACAATATCAGGCAATTGAGTAAGATGTCCCCCGATTAGTCA
>JBNJGH010000198.1:0-5143 GCA_051747585.1 Candidatus Rifleibacteriota bacterium | reverse complement strand
AATTGTAGTTTTTTCAGTTTTAGAAGTCACTGGCGACCAAAAAATGGTTGTAAAAGGCGATTTGCAAAAGCGATTCGAATTCCTTGCTCAAGTTAAGGAACCTGAAGTCGAAATACTTGCCAATGGCAAACCGATCAATGATCAGGAATTTTATCAGGGCCAGAAGGTTGATCTTACTTATAAAGTATCGTTACCTGATCAGGGAATGGGGCTCAGAGGTGTTAAATGGTCTTTTGAAGGTGATTTGCCGTTAAGTAAAATCAAGTATAATGATTTAATAAAAAAAAGTGAAAATCTTCTTTTTGACTATAAAGTGGTGCCCTTAAAAGAAAACGATCTAGAACAACCGCTTCTTGAAATCTTTCTGTTTGATTATGTTCCCAATAAAAGTGCTGTTGTAGGCACTTTTTCGTTTGCAATTGCTAATGAGCAACCACGTGAAAAAGGTTTTACAATTACTTACTCAAAAGTTCGGGTTGAGGACTTTAAACCTGTTGAATCTGCGAAAGAAGTTTCAGTTATTGAAGTTTCAGAAGGAAAATGGGCAATAGGATTCCCATATATGAATGGTTCCGGTTCTCCACCAGTTTTTGAGGCAGAAGCTTCATTTAAAAATGAAACATCAATAGAATACATAGTGGGCGGTTTTCAACTGGTAAAAGTGGAAGCAATAAGAAGTTTTATTAACGAAGAAAAACATGTGCGCAAACAATTTTTTAAAACTATTGACGAATCCATGCCATATTCAAATGAAGCTGAATTTTGGTTGGACACATATTATCCTGCTCAATACAAAGGTCATAACAATTCAAAGATCTCAGGGCACGAGACGTCAAAATATTTTACAGCTCTAAAAGATAATCCTCAAATTCCATTAGACAACACATTACCATGGGACACAACATATCATGCAGCGACTTTTACTGTGAATATGACTTTTCAAGCTTATCTTTTTGCAAAGCCTTTTGACGGTAATTATTCATACCATTCATTCGTAATCCCTTTTCAAGCCTATGAAGCCTCCTGGTCAGCAACTGCATCCTACGATATAACAACTGATAAGTGGACTAAAATTAGTGATCATATACAGACTTTAACCCCAATTAATTTGCCTATTTTGGAATGGCCGTATTTGGCACGTGGTGGAATAGATCCAGAATGGAGGTTTTTTAATGAAGATGAGTAAAGGATTATTAGTGGTGTTGTTTGCGAATTTATTTTTAGTTTTTAACTTTGCTACAACTTCCTTTGCTTCTGATTTAAGATTGAAAATTGTTACGAGTGCCTTTGAAAACAGCCGTTTATACTATTTGAAGGTTGATTACCAAATCGACTCAAAAGCTGGCACTATAGAAATAGAACCTTTTTCTTATGGTGTAATTACAAGGCGAGAAAGTTTTGCTTTTGAGCTAAACAACACTCTGCATTTTTGTGTTGATGAAAAAGGGGTAGTGTTCCCACGAGAATTGGGATATTGGCAATACGAAACTACCAACGCTATCAAACTAGGTACTAACTCCAAATATGACACTGATTATATAAAATTGGCTCCAATTCATCACAGCTCTTCAGGTGATAAATTTGATCGACAACTGATAATTTTTAAGCCAAACGTATGGTATTTCAGATTTTGTCTTGTCAACGTGAAAAACGAAGGCTATGTCGTTTCCAATTTATTTAGCTTCAAGTTGAATTCAGATTATGAAATTTGTGATTCAAAAAATATTACCTGGTCTGAAATGCCAGAGGCAGCTCAGAAGTCGTTGGAAACACTTATTATTACAAAGGCCAGGGAACTTAAAGAAACCTTTACTCCTGAAATGATAATTAACCGAATAAACCATTGGCAAAAATAATCATATCGGAGCTCCGGGGTCGCCTTACTCGACTTGCTAGAAATGGGAAAATATCTGGCAATTGAGTAAGATGTCCCGATAGCGCCGGTAAAAACCGGTGAGGAGTAATGAATGAAAGAGTCATACGATGAAGGAATAGCGAACCACATCGGCCCCGAGTCATGCGTCGGCCTTCCGCAAGGGGGCGGCGAAGCGTTGGCAGGGGTACGTGCGGGCCGAGTATTGAGCTGCGAAATTTTACTCAACTTCAGGGTGCCCACGTTCTGGGACAGATGGAAGGCAACATCGGGTGTGTCGCTAACGCAAGACACAACCGGACCCTGCGCAGTCGGAGACCTTGAGCACGTACGGAAACTCCTCACACGGGAACCGGGAGATCCCATGTCTGCCTGGGGGGAGGGTGTCCCGTCAGGCCGCCTCGGAAAGTCCAAGGACGTGAGCCGATGATGAACGGACATGGGAAGTCGGACAGCTCCATAGTATCTGAGAAGCTCTCGAACAATGTTTGGCGACAGGCTGCGGAGGGAGCGGAGAGAAGGGAGCTGGCCAAGGGGAATCCGTCGAAGTGCAACACGCCCCGGACTCAGAGCCGGAAAAGCGTGCACAGTGCGCTCGAACGGATACGTCAAGCAGCAAGGAAGGATAAAAAGCAGCGGTTCACCGCGATCTTCCACCATGTCTACGATATCGAACAACTCCGAGCAGCATACTTCAGTGTTAAACGAGATGCCGCTCCGGGTATCGACGGCGAGACTTGGCAGCAGTATGGTGAGCATCTGGAAGTGAATCTCCAGTACCTCTCCGAACGTCTGAAACGAGGATCATACCGGGCGAAGCCGGTTCGTAGAGCATACGTTCCCAAGGCGGATTGTCGACAACGAGCAATTGGACTACCCGTGCTTGAAGACAAGATTGTCCAACGCTCCGCCGTTGAAGTGATGAACTGCATCTACGAATGCGACTTCAAAGGCTTTTCCTATGGATTCCGCCCAAAGCGTC
This sequence comes from Candidatus Rifleibacteriota bacterium, assembly GCA_051747585.1. Classification (GTDB taxonomy): domain Bacteria; phylum Muiribacteriota; class Ozemobacteria; order Ozemobacterales; family Ozemobacteraceae; genus DYKG01. Next base: position 2,288 of record JBNJGH010000198.1, on the reverse strand, counting down.
ATCAGCACAAAGCACTGGACGCCGTTTACATGGGAATCTATGCGAAGAAGGTGAGCTGGGTGCTCGATGCAGATATTCGTGCGTTTTTCGACACCCTTAACCACGAATGGTTGGTGAAGTTCCTCGAGCACCGGATTGCGGACCGGCGCCTCCTGCATCTTATCCAGAAATGGTTACGTGCGGGAGTGCTGGAAGATGGAAACCGGATACAAAGAGAAGTAGGAGCAATACAGGGCGGGAGTATCAGCCCACTGTTGGCTAATATCTATCTTCACTACGTATTCGATCTGTGGACCCAACAGTGGCGAAAGAGGCAGGCGAGGGGCGACGTTGTCGTTGTTCGCTTTGCAGATGACTTCGTCATGGGGTTCCAGCATTGTCATGAGGCACAGCGTTTCATGGGCGAACTACGGGTGCGATTCGCAAAGTTCGGCCTGGAACTGCACTCGGAGAAAACCCGCCTGATCGAATTTGGGCGCTTTGCCGTAAGAAATTGCCAGAAAAGGGGCGAGGGGAAACCGGATGTGTTCAACTTCCTCGGTTTCACGCACATCTGCGGGACCACGAGGCAAGGGAATTTCACCATCCTTCGTCAGACGATGCGCAAGAAGTGGCAGGCGAAGTTGGCAGAATTACATATAGAACTTCGTCGTCGTATGCATGATCCGGTTCCGGAGCAGGGAAAATATCTTAGAGCAGTTGTGACTGGTCACGCCAGATACTATGGCGTACCCATGAACAGTCCGGCCATATCGGCCTTCAGAGAAAAGGTTTGCTGGCTGTGGGCAAAGATTCTTAAACGACGCAGCGACAAGAGCCGCCTGACCTGGGATCGAATGCGCCGCTTAATTGACAGATACATCCCAAGAGTCCATATCTGCCACCCTTATCCATCGGAGCGCTTATGCGTCAAAACCTGAGGCAGGAGCCGTATGAGGTAATTCCTCACGTACGGATCTGTGCGGGGGGTGTCGGGCAACCGACATTCCTACCGCGACCGGAACCCCGCAAAAGATGACGCTCATGTCTAATGAAATGGCAAATATGGCCCAAAACAGAGAACTTAAAATAGCACATTCCAAAATAAAAACTCTTAGCGGGATTGTTCCAATATGCATGCACTGTAAGGAAATTCGTGACGACAAAGGATATTGGAACCAGCTTGAAAACTACATATCAGAACACTCAGATGCTCAGTTTAGTCATGGAATCTGCGATAAATGTCTAAAAAAACATTATCCAGAATCGGACTCCTGATAAAAATGAATACGAATAATCGATTTAAATTTTATCAATAAACCATTTTCCAAATTATAACTTTCTCTTAAATTAAGAGAAGTTCTTGATAAATAGATTTAATTTGCAATTTAGTCATTGAATTTTGAAGCCAGAATAGACATTTTCTTACCTTCTATTTCAGGTATTTATTCAGATACTACAAATCAGTAATTGTTTCCTTGTTTGAATATTCTACCATTTGTTTTATAATAACAATATAAAGGTAATATGGATTGCGGGTGAATAATCAAAGTTTTACTTGAATTTCCACAAAAAAGGAAAAAACTTAGATGGAAAAGCACAGATATAGTGAAATCAACTGTATTTCATTGCAAATCTTACTATTTCTAACAATATCTCTTGTCAGTTCAGCGAATTCCTCGCCAGCCTTTGCTCAACAAATCAGAAAAGGTCGACCGCCAAAGAAAAGAAGCCGAGCTGAAACTGAAAATCGTGGCCCTGCCAAGATTCTTAAAGCCATTAAACAGTTCTATAATAATCATAAATCAGAGGGCTATAAACTTGATAAAGACCTTTATGGCCGCCCAATTGTCATCTCTCCCAGGGGAAGAGCTGTACCTTTAGCAAGGATTCTTGCCGAGTTCAATCAAAGAAAGCCCTCTATAGATGAGAGTAATCGGCCTGATACATTCTTTATGATTCACTTTGAAGTAACATCAGGAATGATGCTTGATAACCTGATCAAAAAAATTCCCTCAATGGAGGGGGCAGATACGCGAAATCTCAAATACCAGCAAGTTTTGTGGCCAACTGCTATCAAGCTTATAAATGCAGCCAATCGTTGTGGACACAAGCTCACCCTGGCTTTCAATCCACAGTGGGCCGAATATATTCTAAACTCTGAAGACAGAACCAAATTGCTTAGACTTTGGCAGCAGCAGGGACATGAAGTAGCTTTTCACAACCATGGCTACGATCATAGAGACTGGAGTGGCTATTCTAACAGACCTGAAGTTACAAATGATCCGAGATACAGGGGAGTCATGGAA
>JBNJGH010000197.1:0-5183 GCA_051747585.1 Candidatus Rifleibacteriota bacterium | reverse complement strand
CTCTCCAATACTCTGGATAAATCGACAGGTTTTGCCGATATTAAATATAAGAGTAATTCCAAGGAGGGTGTATCGAGTATGGAACACTTCAACAGCTTTACCATGTCTACTATCAGTCATCATTCGTTTATGCGCTGGTCTAAAATGAAGACCGTTAATGAACAAAAAGAAAGGGAAACCGCAAGGTTCTTTGATCCCACGAGTCTAGACGAAGATTCAATGGAACGGGATCTTATGATCACTGCATTCTCAGCATGAGGTTATGGAAGAAGCCAGACAAGGCGGAATAATAACATTTAACTCAAAGCTGCTCGAGCACGACCCCCTTACCAGCGAGGAGGAAGGGGGTCGTCTCGCTTTAATTGTTGAGCAGTTAAAGCGAGATGGTCTGTGGCAGGATCACTTTGTTGAAGCCGATATCGCTCCGATGAAAAGGCTTCGCGATATTCACAATCCTGATTACTTGAATGATCTGCATCGAAGAAGCTACAGCGGTGTCGAAAAACTCGATGCCAATACTCCTTTAATAAAAAAATCTTTTGAAATTGCCAGGTTTGGAGCGGGCGGTGTGCTCGATGCCGTTGATGCAATAATGAGCGGAATGGTATCTTCGGCCCTGTGCCTTACAGCTATGCCCGGACATCATGCAGGAATTTCGCAGCATGGTTATGGCAGTCTTGTTAATCCAGTTGCTGCTGGAGCTCATTATTTAAGCAAAAAATACAGGTTAAAAAGGGTTGCGATTATAGACCTTGATGCAGAGCATGGCAGCGGCACCCAGGAAATCTTTTTTTATCGAAAAGATATTTTGACCATTTCGATTCATGAATATCCGGGTGTTACCGGAACGGGCTACTATGATGAGGTCGGGCCAAAAGGCTTTCAAGGCTACAATCTAAATATTCCTTTTGCCTCTGGTTATGGCGATCGCGAATTCAAGGTTTGTTTTGAAGAGATAATTGCCAAAGTACTAAAACAGTACAAGCCTGAATTTATAATACTGGCCTTCGGTACGAATGTTCTTGCAGATGATCCCTCATCGCATCTACTAGTTAGCGAAAATGGGCTGATTAACATTGTAGAAATGTTCAGAAAAATTGCCCTGCAACATACAGAAGGAAAAATAATTTCAGTTCTTGAAGGCGGAACTCCGGGAAACCTCATGGCAAAAACGGTTTCGCAACATGCAAGTTTAATGCTTAATAAATTCAACTCTTCTGTCGATAATGGGAAAAAAGAAGAACTTATTTCTTATGCAGACTGGTATCGGTATGCAAAATTGGTTAAAGCTCAATTTAGAAAATACTGGAAACTATGAATTATCCACATATTTGGATAGACCTGGAGGTCAGAGATGATTAGGTTTAACTCTTTCCGGGCCAAAGATCCTGTTCTTGCGGCCATTATATCGATGGGACTGGTTTTTGCAGGTCCCAGTTTAGTCAAAGCTCAGTCTAATTCCGGCCAGCAGGGCTGGGAAGAAGTGGGGCCTGCTGATACGGCAGCTAAACAGCAGCTGATGTCGGGGCCACCTAAGCTTGCTGGTAATAATGTTGGCGAGCATTCTTATCGCCCGCCGGTAGAACCGCCATCCAGAGAGTCGATGCAACAAAATTCTCGAGAAGAGGACTATGTTGTTCAGGCCGGAGATACTCTGCCAAAGATTGCCATGAAGGTTTATGGTGATCCGAATCGATGGCAGGATCTGATGGTTATAAACAATATTGAAAATGGAAACCGCATTTTTGTCGGTCAGAAATTGAAAACCACTTCTTCAGATTCCAATGTTGCAACTGATGATGACCAAAGAGCAAGTTCCCCGAATGAATCTGAAGAACAAGTTATTCCTGATCATGAAATAGATGAATGCCCCAGCCCTTCGGTTTCAGCCGATGCAGCTGACGCTGACGCAAGCTTTTACGGTCAGACAGGCGGCCAATATGAAGTGCAGTCAGGGGATACCCTCGGCGCTATAGCAAAACGAATTCTCGGTTCAAGCAGGCGTTGGCGTGAAATTGCCAGAGCTAATCCCGATGTTAACCCCAACAGATTAAAAGTAGGGCAAACTCTGGCAATTCCCGGAGCTAATCCAAATGGACAATCGGTTTCATCGCCAGATGTCGAGCCTGTTGTAAGTCAGCCTTTATCAAGCTCAGACAACTCATCTGATTCCAGAAATACGGCTACTCATACTCCGCAAACTCATTATCAGATGACAGAGCCTCAGAATATGACGGCTGAAACTCCTCAGGATATGAGTGACCCATCTTTTGATCCTCCTCCACTTATGCCGCCACCGCCACCACCGTCGAGTAATGATACTTATGGAACCCCTGCACCCCAGGGTGTCGACAGTTACGCTCCTCCGGCAGCGCCACCGGTTTATTCAAGTGATACCATGACTCCTCCACCACCACCTCAGGTGGAAAACGATTCTTCCTCAGGAAGTGGCTATCAACAGGGGTCAGATAATGATTATTCAATCAGCACGCCTCCGCCACCGCCTTCGGCAGGTGCTTCAGACAATATGTCTGCACCACCTTCTCCGTATATGAGTGGTTCAGCTTCAGAATCAGATGCAAGACCTGCTTCTTCTGTAGCAGTTTCGTCCAGAGAACTTTATCGCGAAGATCGCTACAGGATACCAGATGAACTGAAACCAACCGATTTTTCACCATATTTTACCAACTTTAACGGTTATCATGGTTTGTTTGAAGTAGAAAGCGCTTTGTTGCCTTATATTCCAACCTGGAATTTCGGTATGCACTTACGCTACAGAAGTTATAAATATCTGTTCGGCGATAAAAACGCTATTGAAGGTAATGAAACAGTAATGCCTCTGCATTTGTCTTATGCCGGTAAAAAGCTATTTGCTGCTGTTAATGTGCCATTTCAAAACTGGGAAGTTAAAAATTCCACTATTAGCAATAACAAAGTTACCGCATCCGGTTTACATGATCCATCTGTAAAGCTGGGGTATCAGGTCTGGAAAAACCTCGAAGGCAATCACGCAGTTACTCTTCATGCAGAAGGAAAATTTTCAGGTGGAAACAATCATCAGCCATTCGCAAATCTGAGTGGTAAAACCGAGGATGGTTCAATGGTTGGCCCGGCTGGTTCGAGCAGAGGCACATGGATTGAGCTCGGAGGCGCGTATTCAGGCGTAATGAATGAACGCTGGACCAGTCACATTAATATGGCACTGGCCAACAATTCCGAAGACAGTATCAGTAAGTTTATTCTAAGAGCAGGTATGGATTACAGAGTAAACCATAACTTCGCCATCGTAGGTGAGCTTAACAGTACATCGTATGAATGGGATATGAACGCAGCAGATGCTCAACTTATACAAAACAACGGGTTAATTACCAGCAACTACGTGACCAACAACGCACCAGATGACACAAATGTCGATTTATTGCTTGGTTTTGTTCTCTTTAATGATGGTTGGCAGGGGTCACTTGGATTCCCGATAGCCCTCGAAAAAGATTGGGGTTTTGCCCATGACTATGGCGTAGTTTTTGGTTTAAACCATCGTTGGGACTAGAATAAAAAAAATCCCCGGTTATGCCGGGGAGTTTTTTTTTGTCTTGATTACTGGTATATTAAATAATCAGTTAGTAAATAATAAAAATTCAGAGGAAAATCTGAAGCGGAGGAAAAATGAAGCCCCAGAAGTCGTTTTATAGCATTAATACAATACTAACAGTTTTGTTGATAATTTTCAGTGGACGGCTGGCTATAGCTGAAACTTCAATAAAGCAGCCAGAACAAAAGCCAAAACAGATAGATGTTGCGAGACCTGATAATAAGTCTGTCTATGAGGGAGCAGGGTATCAGATAATACAGTTTAAGCATGAGAATTTATCAGTCTATTCTTATCTGGTGGCCAGCGATAAAGAAGCTTTTATAGTTGACCCGGTTCGCGATATTTCTCCTTACCTGAATTATGCAAAAAAGAATAAACTGAAGTGGAAAGGAACCCTTCTTACTCAGACTCACTCCGATTTTGTTGCCGGTCATCGTGAAATGTCTTTTTCTACTGGTACTCCTGTTTATGCAGGTAGTAAAAGCAAAAACCTTTTTCCCTACATAGCCCTCGAGGATGGTAAAACACTTGAACTGGGTTCTATTACCCTGGAAGTCATGCACACTCCCGGGCATACAATAGACAGTATAAGTTTGCTGGTCAATTCGGAAAAGGGAAAAAAGGATTTTTTGATCAGCGGTGACACGGTTTTGTCGTGCTATTCAGCCCATACGGCATTTTCGTCTTTGAATTTCAGTCCCGCAGAATTGGCTGAAATGCTTTTCGATTCATGGAACGAAAAATTATCTGTTTTACCTGACAGGGTCTTTATTCTTCCGGCTCATCACAACAATTTGTTTTGCAGTAAAAAAGATGAGCATGAAGCATGCTCGACCATTGGAAAAATAAAGAAAAATAATAAGTATTTTCGCTTATCAGATAATAAAAGTTTGTTTCTGAATAAAGTGGTGAGTGGATTAAAAAAGACTACCAAATTTAATAAAAAAATTGCTTTAATTAATCAGCAGGGCCCTGAGCTGGTTGACTGGCAAAAACCATACAAAGAGAAACTTAATTTGGTGACAAAATTTTATAGCGATGAAAATTTCCTGCTTTTTGATTTGCGCGAATTTATTGCTTATAAATCCGGTCATATAAAGGGCGCATTGAATCTGTCGGTTAAAGATAATTTTGAACAATGGTTCCCCGAAATTATCAATCCTGAGAGCAAAATTGTTTTATATGGTCCGGAAAAACTGGCGCATCAGATTGCACGTCGTCTTAAAATTATTGGAATCGATTCCTATAGGCTCGATGAGAGCCATGAATTTATAACTAAGCATAAAATTTTGGCTTATATCAAACCCGAGGTTTTTTATGAAAAATTTAAACAGAAAAAATTTCCGCCGGTAATAAATGTTTCTCTGTCAGACCAGGATTTTGGGATTGAAACTGATTTGGTTATAAATAAAAACATTTTTGAACTTAAAGAATTTTTGAACTCTACTTTTAGTTCAAGCCAGGAATTCGTATTGCTGGGAAATAATGAAATGGTGTTAAGGCTTTCTGCTGCAATTATGGAAAAATCGGGCTTTGCTAATTTCAAAATATTTTCCGGTGGAACCCTTGCGTGGGTTGAAGCAGGTTTACCAAT
>JBNJGH010000196.1:0-5205 GCA_051747585.1 Candidatus Rifleibacteriota bacterium | reverse complement strand
CCAAAGGGGAAATCGCCGTCAGCAGGTATTTTTTTCTGATGACGACTTCAAGCTTTATCTTGAACTTATGGCAGAGTGGTGCAAAAAAAGTTTAACTGCTGTATGGGCATACTGTCTTATGCCCAATCATATACATCTAATCGCAGTTCCAGATAATGAAAAGAGTCTTCACACAGGTATTAGTGAAGCACATCGACGCTTCAGCCGGGCGATAAACTTTAAAAAAGGATGGAGAGGGCACCTGTGGCAAGGACGGTTTGCGTCTTATCCCATGGATGATAATTACCTTCTTCAGGCAGCAAGATACATAGAGTTAAATCCAGTGCGAGCCGGCCTGGTCGATAGACCTGGGGTTTTTCCCTGGAGCAGTGCAACAAGACATATTAACCAAAAAAATGACATTCTGATAGATTACAGGCCTCTTGTTGAAAAAATTGATTCGTGGAAAGACTTTTTGAACGAAGCTATCAGCAAAGATACCCGGGAAAAACTTCAAAAACATGAGCGCACTGGAAGACCACTTGGAAATAAACAGTTTTTAGACAAACTTGAGAATATAACCGGTCGAAAGCTTAAACCCCGAAAGCCCGGGCCAAAGAAAAAGGACACTGCAACCCCCTGTCAGCCCAAACTTTTTTGAATTATCTTTTAATCTGGACTATTAACAATTAACAGCTTTTCTTTATTACAGTAAAAATTCTTTAGTTAAGTAAGGTGTCCCCGGAATCGCCGGAATCGCTGCGGAATCCCGGAATCCCGGAATCCTGCAGCGGCTGTATAGATTTTATTCTCTCTCCGGAAAATATTGCCAGGGAAATTAGACGAATTGCGCACGAAAATGAAGCTAAAAGTTAGTGTTCTAACTTCCAGGGCGTGCCGCCGGCATATTCTATTGTTCTTTGAAAATCGCTAAAGGCGGGTTCGTTTGGCGCAAAAGGCTCTTTTGTAACCATATTTGCAAAAAGAGTCTTGAGGTCAAAAAGAGAATTATTATACTGATACCCGAGAGCCCAGCAGGCGTAAACGAACCCTTCCTTTTCAAATAGTTGAAAGCTTCTTAAGGCGAAATCTTTTTCATGGGGCATATCTTCAAGGAATTTATGCCAGAGCCGTAAAGGAGTTTTTCTTTTATGGGCGAACTGCACTAACTCTTCATTGTTTTTGGGGTTCAGCTGCAATTTCGGGAACTCTTTTTTGATCAGGGCCATGAACTTTGGATTAACAGGCTCTTGCAGCCATTCTCTAACCTGGTAAAGGCCTGACCACTCAGTCGTAATCAAAGGCAGATCAGTGTGTTTTTTTACAAAAGCAATGACTTGGGGAAGATCTTTAAGTGACATTTCTAAGGGGTGAATGTCAACATAGTCGCAATAGGTGTTTGAAATTTTGACGATCTCTCCGAGAAGTCTGATCTTGGGGTGCTGGTGATGTTTTGGAATCATAATGTCTTCAGCTGCAAGCCGACCGATTGCCTGCCAGGCCGGCGAGCTGATTTTTAGATGCGATAGCCCGGGATTCAAACGTCTTATTTCGCGCACGGTCTTTGCGACCTTAATCAACCACTGACCGGCTGCCGAAAACTCACCGGGGGCGCGCACCGTATCTTTACTCCTGTAGCGTCCGGGACCGCCTAAGCATTCATTCTGCAGAGAAATAACAGCAATCTGGTCGCCAAAGTCGTTAAGAAAACGCTTAAGATATTGCAATACCTGTTCCCGGTCAGCTCCTTGAGGAACGCGATCAATCATAGACTTTGGATCGAGCTTACCCTTAACAATACTGGTCCCCTCTTTTAGCAAAGAGCTATCCAGAGGCCAGCGCAAAGTAATTATCACGTCGACCCCAGCCTTTTTAAAGCTGATAAGTTTCTGGAGCGGCTTGATCTGGGCGATCTGTTTTCCCGAATCGAGTTGCCGGTAAATCTCTGCGATCTGATAATCATTGACTATGGCTCTTGTGACCCTTAGCCCGGCTTGTTTGAAAAGTTCCGGGTCAGGGAGATAAAATACTCCAAGCCTGGTTGCAGTCCTCGCCTGTAAGTGTTCAGGGGCCGCCAGAATTATGAAAAAGAAGAGACAAGAAAGGATGACATATAGTTTTCTCACTCAATTACCCCGCGTTTGTATTAAAAAAAATTCTACCACCCCACCCTGCATTGAAACAAGCTTGAGTTTCATGTATTTGCATGGTTTCAGGGACACCTTACTCAGCTCATTAAAAAAGTCAGGCTGTTTGCCTTTTATTTAGAGGAGAGTGAATAATGCCAAGCAAGCCATCGATAGAAACATCTTCATCTAATAGAGGCCAGTGAATGCCATAACCGGAAGGGGAAAGCTCGTAATTTTGTAATTCCTCAAAATCAGCTTTTTTAAAAACAGGAGAAATTTGTTTTAAATTAACTTTAAGGCTTTTTCCATCAACCTCCAGAAGAAGCATATTTTCTTTAACTTCAATATGGTCTACCTGATGATAAGGCACTGTAGGCATAACAACTTCCTTTGTTAAAGCTTATGCCTTATTATAAAGAAATTACAGCAAAAAATAAACAGATGTCTGATACTATTAACAGGACAAGATATTGGGACACTTTAAGATCAGGGGTATTAAATGAAAACGCACTACATCGGCCATGATGATGTTTACAAGAAACTCAAGGAGTCTGGAAAAGCCGGATGGGACAAAACAGAGGAAGCATACGCTGAAAGGTTCGCATGGATGGAAAAGATCTTCGCAGCCGGGAACTTTCCTCCTGAGGGGAATTTGCTTGAACTTGGCTGTGGCGCGGGCAACATGGGAATCTGGCTCGCGAAAAAGGGTTACAAGGTTACCGGGGTTGATATTTCTCCTACTGCAATTGAATGGGGAAATGAATTAGCAAAGGCAAACAGCGTAAACTCAAAGTTTGTAACCGGCAGCGTTTTGAACCTGAGTGACTTTTCAGACTGTTCCTTTGACATAATTGTTGATAGTAAGTGCTTTCATTGTATTATCGGAAATGACAGAAACCTTTTCTTAAACGAAGCATTCAGAGTTCTGCGCAAAGGTGGTTATTTGCTGATCGACTCAATGTGTACACCCGTCACACCTGGCAGTATTCAAGGTTTTGACCCGGTAATCGGAGACGTAACTGTTAACGGTATTATAACCAGACACATTGGTGCGCCTGAAAAAATCGTGGCAGAAGTTGTTCAGGCAGGATTTTCTCTGCTCAATAAATTCACAGAAGAGAGCGACGGCACCGGAGACCTGGTAGTTGAAGCGAAAAAGCCATGATTTGGTTTTAAAAATTGTTTGATAAATATAATCTGCAATCAATAAATATCATTAATTAACTATGAAGTGCGCCCACTTTTATTTCAAATAAAATATATGCGCTCATTATTTTTTTAGTGCACTTGTTTTTTTCTTTGATTGCGCTTACAATTTCCAGATAATGAATGTTAGCACTCACTTTTCACAAAAAAAATCTGTTTTTTACGGAAACCCCACTCCTGAAAAAGGAACCATTGTCGGGTATGCCGCAATTGTAGATACATTGAAACTGCAAATGCCTATGGTAAAGCCTGTAGCATTGATCTGTGACCAGAATAAAAAATACCAGAACAAGGATTGGCTTATTCTGCCCAGGAGTTATTTACCCGAAGACAATACGGCACTGGATGAGTTTGAAGCTCTTTACAAGCATCTGGTTTTTTCCCTCAAATATGAAGGAATCAACCTGTTATTATTCAGTTGCCTGATAAGGCATTATTCTGAAGCACAGTTAACCAGATTAGTTAGTTTTGAACCGACAGGTCAATACAGCAGGCGAATATGGTTCATCATAGAATGGCTACTTGGCAAAAAGCTTAAGGGAAAAGAAAACCTCAGCAAAAAAAGTTATATCCCAGTAGTAAATACAACCCAGCAATATGCAATTGAAGGCCGGAAATCTCCCCGGCATTTAGTGATTAACAATCTTCCGGGAACACCTGAATTTTGCCCCTTAATAAAAAAGACTGAGAAGTTAGAGAAATATATTAACGACAATCTTTCAAATAGAAAAAATATCTACTTGAAAGGTATTAACAAAGAGATTATTCAACGAGCATCCTCCTTTTTGTTGTTACAAGATTCAAAAGCTTCATTTTCAATAGAAGGAGAAAGCCCTAAAAGTAAAAGGGCTGCTAAATGGGGAAAAGCTATCGGGCAAGCCGGCGCAAAAGATTTAAGTCAAGATGAATTGAACAGATTACAGCAGGTGGTAATTGAAAACTTTCGCTTTACTGAAATGGGACTGCGCAAAAAAGGAGGCTTCATCGGTGAGCATGACCGACTAACCAGAGCACCCCTTCCCGACCATATATCGGCCAGGTGGCAAGATTTACCCAAGCTGATAAATGGTTTGATTGAAACGAATAAAAAGCTTGTTAACAGCGAGATTGATGCTGTTATTGCTGCAACCATAATTGCATTCGGTTTCGTGTTTATTCATCCATTTGAAGATGGAAATGGAAGGATTCACAGATATCTTATTCATCATGTTTTAGCCAGGAAGAAGTTTTCTCAACAGGGAATAATATTTCCCATATCTGCATCCATCCTGGACCATATTGAGGATTACAGAAAAGTTCTTGAAGCTTATTCACACCCATTGCTTGATTTCATAGAGTGGGAGGAAACCAAAGACCATAATATCAAAGTTTTAAATGAAACAATTGATTACTACAGGTATTATGACGCCACCGTTCAAGCTGAATTCTTATATGACTGCGTTTTTGATACTATCGAGAATATAATTCCTGATGAATTGACCTATTTATCCCGGTATGACGAGTTTAAGAGAGCTATTGATGATGAATTTGAAATGCCTGATATGCTCGTTGCCCTGTTAGTTAAATTCCTGGACCAGAACAATGGAACCTTGTCGAAAAGAGCGAAAGAAAAAGAGTTCTGTGCATTATCAGAGAAAGAAATCAAATCCATAGAAAAACTATACAGCGAAATATTTGCCTGAAATTTCTGACGGCGCGTGTTAAAAGCCATAAAGAATATTGAACCTCAAAGGAATCCGAGGAATCCGGGGACACCTTAGAATGCCACTAAGATAAGAAGAAATGTTTTGCAAATCGTGCTCGTGATCGTAATCCTAATCGTAATCGATTTAAATGTTGATTATTCGATTACGAGTACCGCTTCGCTGATTACGAGCACCGCTTCGCTGAG
>JBNJGH010000195.1:0-5213 GCA_051747585.1 Candidatus Rifleibacteriota bacterium | reverse complement strand
GTAACGAAGAATCTCCTGAGACCCTTTTACAAAACAGTTGGTACCCACACAGACTTTTATGGTAATTTTTTCATCACCTTCGCCGCTTAATAACTTGATACCTTCGTCAAAAATTCTCCGACGAGAACGATATGAAGTATGAAGAAGTTTATGGGCTTCAGCCTGAGAACTCAGCATATTTTCGTAAGCTTCGATCAGGTATGGGTTTTCCTGAGATTTATGCAGCTGTAACATCTTGTCGGCCTCATATAGTCCTTTTGCTCTCTTAGCCAACACGCCTGAATCAAAATTCACGGGCTGACCGGCACCACCAATACAGCCGGACGGGCAGGACATAACCTCAACGATATCGTAATCACATTTGCCATTACGAGCAAGCTCTGCAATTTTTCCGGCTTCTTTAAGACCGTGAACCACACCAACTTTTAATTTTCTGCCAACCACCGAAAGCTCGGCACTACGCACGGCCTCATGGCCGCGAACTGCTTTAAAATCAACATCTTCAAGGGTTTTTCCTTCAAGTTTTTCGACAGCGTAACGTAAAACTGCTTCTGTTACTCCTCCGGTAGTTCCAAAAAGAACGCCTGCGCCGGTTTTGAAACCAAGCGGCAAATCCAGCGATTCCGGGTCGAGACCGGCGAATTGTAATCCGGCAGAATCAATCATGTGAATCAATTCCTGAGTGCTTAAAACAAAGTCTACATCGAGCTGGTCATTCTGTTTGAATTCCGATCTTCGCGCCTCATATTTTTTGGCTGTGCACGGCATGATAGATACAATAACCAGGTTTTCGGGCTTTACTTCGAGTATTTCAGGAAGCATTTTCCGTGCAAGGGAACCGAACATCTGCTGAGGAGAACGGCATGAAGAAAGATTATCAAGAAGTTCAGGAAAATATTGTTCGGCATATTTTACCCAGGAAGGACAACAGGAAGTAAACTGAGGAAGTTTTTCATTATTTTTTACACGATTTAAAAATTCGTTACCTTCTTCGAGAACAGTTAAATCTGCAGCGAATGATGTATCAAAAACTTTGGCAAATCCCATTTTCTTTAAAGCTGCGGTTATTTTACCGGTAGCAAGTTCGCCGGAAGAAAAACCGTATTTTTCCCCAAGTGCCACTCTAACAGCGGGTGCAATTTGAGCAACTACAACCTTTTCGTCCTGATCAAGCATCTTGAATACTTCTTCAGCTTCTGAGCGCACTGTTATAGCGCCGACCGGGCAAACTGCTGCACACTGTCCACAATTAACACATTCAACATCAGCCAGATTTTTGTCAAAAGCTGGTGAAACTGTGGTATTTTTTCCGCGACCAGCAAAATCGATTGCACCTATACCCTGGATTTCCCGGCAATAGCGCACACAGTCACCGCAAAGAATACATTTATTCGGATCGCGCACCAGAGAAACGGACGATAAATCAACAGGTTTCTTTTTTTCGGTTTTCTTGAAGCGAATATCTTTTACCCCAAGTTGTCTGGCAAGAGATTCAAGTTTGCAGTTCGAGCTTTTACTGCAGGTGGGGCACTCTACATTATGGTTCGCCAGCAGGAGCTCAAGGGCTATTTTGCGAATTTCTCTAACTTCACCCGTGTTTGTCTTCAATTTCATACCTGCTTCTGGTTTAACCGAGCAGGAAGCCTGGATTCCCCTGCCCTCGATGTCGACGAGGCAAAGTCGGCAGGCGCCATAAATACTTAGTTCTGAATGATAGCAGAATGTAGGAATTTCAATTCCGGCTTTTCTAATGAGTTCAAGAAGGTTTCTTTCATTTTCGATTAGAACCTGGCTACCGTTTACTGTTACAAATTCTTTTTCATTAGTTTTCATCATAGCTTACACCCCCGTAATTGCATCAAATTTGCAGGCTTCTGCGCAGGCTCCACACTTTATGCAGACTTCTGCGTTTATAACATGCGGCTTCTTAACCTCGCCGCTTATCGCACCCACAGGACATTTGCGGGCACACAGGGTACAACCCTTGCAAAGCTCCGGATCAATAAAGGGTTCGGCTAGCGCCTTACATTCTCCGGCAGGACATTTTTTCTGATAGACATGGGCTTCATACTCGTGACGGAAATTTCGCAAAGTAGATAACACAGGGCTGGGAGCTGTTTTACCCAGACCGCACAAAGAACCTTTTCCTACCGCATGAGCCAGCTTTTCGAGATTCTCGAGCGTATTTTCATCAGCTTCACCGTTCATAATCATGTCGAGCATGTTCAACATTTGTTTGGTGCCCTCGCGACAGAGCACGCATTTTCCACAGGATTCATTCTGGGTAAACTGCATAAAAAAGCGGGCAACAGATACCATGCAGGTATTTTTGTTCATGACAACAAGACCACCGGAGCCAACCATTGCGCCTTCGTCTTTTAGAGAGTCAAAATCAAGGGGAAGGTCAAGATGTTTATCGATCAGACATCCTCCTGATGGGCCGCCAATCTGAACTGCTTTAAAACCATCTTTAAGAACATTTCCCTTGTCATCAGTGACTCCACCGCCAATATTAAAAATTATTTCGCGCAGAGTTGTACCAAAGGGGACCTCAATCAAGCCCGTATTTACGACATGTCCGGTAAGTGCAAAGGTTTTGCTACCCGGAGAGCTTTTTGTACCACTACTGCGAAACCAGGCGGCACCTTTGCGCAGAATCAAGGGCACACAAGCCAGAGTTTCTACATTATTTATTACAGTTGGCTTGCCAAACAAGCCGCTCTGAGCTGGAAAAGGAGGTTTTGGCATTGGCATACCGCGCTTGCCTTCGACTGAAGCAATTAGAGCGGTTTCTTCACCGCAGACGAATGCACCGGCTCCTTCCATGACTTCGATTTCAAACGAAAGCCCACTGCCGAATACATTTTTACCAAGAATTTTAAGCTCAAGTGCATCTTTTACTGCTTTTCTGATTCTTTGAA
This sequence comes from Candidatus Rifleibacteriota bacterium, assembly GCA_051747585.1. Lineage (GTDB taxonomy): Bacteria > Muiribacteriota > Ozemobacteria > Ozemobacterales > Ozemobacteraceae > DYKG01. Next base: position 2,292 of record JBNJGH010000195.1, on the reverse strand, counting down.
CAGCCAGAGGGTATTCTGCTCTAACATAAATGACCCCTTTGCAGGCACCTATGGCGCGGGCGGTTATCATCATTCCTTCAATTACTGCGTGAGGGTTTCCTTCCATGACACTGCGGTCCATGAATGCACCGGGATCTCCCTCGTCACCGTTACAGATCACATATTTTTCAGCAGAATTCTGGATTCTTGTTAATTCCCATTTACGACCGGTGGGGAAGCCTCCACCACCCCGGCCACGCAGACCGGAATGCAGCATTTCTTCGCACACAGTGGCAGGCTTCATCTCTGCGTAGGCTTTTTGAGCACCCAGATAGCCATCGTAAGCAATGTATTCTTCTATGTCTTCAGGATCAATATGCCCACATTCAGAAAGCACTGTTCTTTTCTGACGATTGTAAAAAGTTATATCCTGACTGCCTTTGGCCTTTTTGCCGTTAGCAGGTTCTGTGTAGAGCAGCCGATCAATAACTTTGCCTTCTTTGAGCGTCTGCTCTACGATTTCTGAAGCATCTTCGGGTTTAACTTTTACATAGAGTATGTTTTCGGGCATTATTGTTACCAGCGGCCCCATCTGGCAGAAGCCATGGCAGCCACTTTTCGACAATCTCATATCAGCTGCATCTGAATCATGAGCCTCAACTTTAACCTTCAGGCCAGCGGTAGTGATTTTTTTCACAAGCGCATTGATTAATTTAAGGGCACCGTTGGCTACGCATGCTGTTCCAGCGCAAACAACAACTCTGCGTTCCAATTTCTTCCGGTTGTAGTTTTCTCTAATTTTGTTAAGATCGAGCTTTTCCATCTTTAGTTTCCTTTCTCCTGCGCTTTAATCTGATCAATTAATTCAACAGTGGTTTCTGGATTCATAAGGCCATGAACTTCTTCGTTTATCATCAAAACAGGCGCAAGTCCGCAGGCTCCGAGACAGGAGACGGTTTCGACTGTGAACAACATGTCATCGGTGGTCATTTTTTCTTCTGTCAGCTCCAGTTTCTTCATCAAAGCTTCAAGTATTGGAATGGATTTTTTTACGTGGCAGGCTGTTCCATCGCATATTTTGATTACATATTTACCTTTTGGTTTAAGTGCAAAGTGAGAATAGAAAGTAGCCACCCCATAAACCTGTGCCGGCGGAATCTTAAGAGAGGTTGCCAGATATGAAATTACTTCTTCGGGAAGATAGCGATATTCTTCCTGCACGGCCTGCATAATTGGTATCAGTTTGCTGCTGTCGTGATTGTATTGCTCAATAATAGAGCAGAGTTTTTCGAAATTTCGAACATTTGCTGAGTTTTGAGGATTCATTTCACAACCTCCTGATTTTTCTGCTGAAGTTTTTTGCAAAGCACTGCCAGTCCAGATGCGATTATTTCATTTTCGACAATAATGTCTTCATTAACCTTCAAGCTGGTCGGAGCAAAATTCCATATTGCTTTAATGCCGCCTTTAACCATTGAATCTGCTATTTCCTGTGCATAATTTTCGGGGACGGTTATTACACCGATTTTTACCTGCATGCGGCGGCAGAGGTCTTCAAGCTTATCTACAGCTAGAACTTTTATTCCGTTTATTTCAGTGCCGATGAGATCGGGGTTTTTATCGAAAGCAGCCACGATTTTGAAACCGTAGCGATCAAATCCTTTATAGCCAAGCAGGGCACGGCCCAAGTGACCGACACCAACAATAAAAGCCTCATCGGTTCGGTTCCAACCAAAGAATTCTTCAATACTGTTTATCAATTCCAGAATCGAATACCCCACCCTTGGTTGACCTCGAATTCCGGTAAAAGCAAGATCTTTTCTGATTTGTACCGATTCAAGCAACAGTGCCTTGCCGATATGAGTGCAGGATATGTGTTCTCTGCCTCTGTTCAGCATTGTTTTAAGGTAATGGTAATAAAGAGGTAACCTTCTTAGGGTTGGTTCGGGGACACCTGAGATTTTCTTTTCCATTTCATTCTCCTTAACCCGATCGACTTTGAATAATTTCATATCGATTCTTTTATATCGATATTTTTTTATCGATTACAGTTTTAATATACGAATATTTTCGCCAGGTGTCAAATAAAAAGAAAATTCAATATAAAACCACAGAGAGAAGGAGAAACACAGAGTATATTTTTCAGCCTTGGATTGTCCTTCTGGACAATCAGCCGGCGGTTTCACCGCCCGGCTTTCTTTAAATAATTAAGTGCAGAGCAAACACTGGTGTTTGCTCTGCACTTAATTATGTAAAGAAACGGGCTGAAAAAGATTAAAAGTCAGCTCGGTGAACTCCGTGACCTCTGTGGTT
>JBNJGH010000194.1:0-5317 GCA_051747585.1 Candidatus Rifleibacteriota bacterium | reverse complement strand
GGGGTATTGAAAATATTTTGTATTGCATGATTCTTACTTAACTGACGTGTTTTTGCAGCTGCGGGGTTCGGGCTCGCGCCTTCCCGGCGCGGCACCTCACCCTGCCGCTGCAAAAACCTGCCTGACTTGAAGCTCACTGAACTCTGAGGACACGGAAGCCCAGGGTGATGGTGGTGTTAGTCGGGTTGAAGCTGTAGCGATAAGCCGAACGCAGGTAGTTAGCATTGAGGTACCAGCTGCCGCCACGTATCACGCGGTCCGAGCCGCTATCAGGGCCACGGGGGTCTGAGTTTTCATCTGCAGCGTAGTAACTCGAACCATACCAATCATAACACCATTCCCAGACGTTGCCGTGCATGTCATGGAGACCCCAGGGGTTGGCGGTTTTAGTGCCAACAGGTTGGGTGCCTTCCTTGTCTGCGTGTGGCGTTGTCCAGTAATTATCATAAGCGTTATATCTGTACCATGCGTATTGTTTTATGGTTGCCTCATCATCTTCATCACCCCATGAATATTTAGTTGTCGTGCCGGCGCGGCAGCAATATTCCCACTCGGCTTCGGTGGGCAGTCTGTAGCCATTGGCCGACCAGTCGCAGGTAACGGTGTCACCACTTTCTATTGTGTTGCTGCCGCCTGAATCGGTATAACAGGGTGTCAGGCCCTGATTGGTGCTTAGTTTGTTGCAGAACGAGACCGCATCATACCAGCTGACTTCTTCAACCGGCTGTTTGCTGCTGTCGGCATAGCTGTTTGAGCCTTGCCAATATGAAGGGTTAGTGCCCATAATTTTCTGGTATTGCTCTTGAGTTACTTCATATTTGCCCATATAAAAGCTGTTGCTTATAGTAACGGTTCTGGTGGGGCTTTCATCTGAATCTCCGTCTGCCTGCCCCATTGTGAAGCTGCCGCTCGAGATTGATACAAAGTTCATTTTTATGCCATCGCCAAGATCGATTTCGGTAGTGCCGCCGCTGGCCGGTTCTTTTATGATAATTTCAATAAAATTTGATTGAGTTTTGGCCCCTTTGTCATCAATCGCAATTGCACTAATTTTATGAGACCCTGCAACTATTGAAGAATTTGAACAGCTATAGGGAGCCGTGGTGTCTTCACCGATTTTTTCTTCACCAGCATAAAATTCAACTTTAGCTACTTCACCGTCTGTGTCAGAAGCAACCGCTTCAAAAATTACTTCATCACCAAGAGCAAAAGAATTACCACTTTCGGGTTTTGTTAACTTTACAGATGGAAATAAATTTGGCTTTTCATTTTGCTGATCAATGACAGAACCGCTAGACAGTGAAATACGATATGTTCTGACGGAATTATCTGCAACATTGTCAACAGTTACAATTAGAGTGTCAGCCCCATCATACTGCAAACTTTTTACAGCAGGTCTGTCACCAGTTCCATCATAAGTTTGATCGCCAAAATAATGATACCAGGTTAAGCCTGATTCAGCACCACCTGCATTTGACCATGTATTGGCATTTTCCCTTCCCGACCAACGAAAAAGAACCGGGCAGCCTTTATCATCGTTAGAACCACCAATAATTACAGAACCATCAGAAAGCACAAGAATTTGCTCACAAACACCTGGATTTTTAACAAATGCAAGCATTGAGCCACTAGAAGCAACCGCGCCTATAGCGAAAGGTGAAGGACTGCTATGTTTCCAGGCAACATAGCCAACCCCACCAAGATTTTGACGAACAATCTGCTGAATGTACATATCAGAAATATCAGTAGACCATAAATCAATTGATTCAAAATAATCAGAAGTACTATTTTCCCATTTTTTTTCACCATTGGAAAGACCCTTGAGATTTTTTTTGTCATCGCTGATAGCAAAGTAGGTAGAAGTCGGAGGGCGTAAAACCTCGATGGCATTATTAACAGCCACAGAATAAAGATCGTCTCTGGTGGTATCTATATTTTTAATCGAATTATTAATTGTCTGAACAATTGAATCATTCGCATTCTGCATAAGTTCAGGACTATTAAAAGCCGCATTTGCTGCATGCGCTAGAATATCTTGAGGAAGTTTGGAACCGGCAGGCGCGATTTCCATAGTGTTATCGCCCTCTTTAAGGTCGAGAGCGCCATGAAAATCCTTATAGCCCTGGTAATTGCCATCAGCAATGCTTAACTGACCAATGCAGGGTTTTTCTGGGATATCAGTAAAGGTAACACTTACAGAACCATCTGCACCAACATCAGCTTTTTTAACCAGAATATCCTTTGTTTTATCGGAATCGCCAGGCCGAGCAACAATAAGTTTGAAAACGACAAAAGAATTTGTGCTGGCTCGAATAGATGCTAAGGGTTTACCATCAGCCTTATGAGGAACTACAAGTTTAAATTTCAGATTAGCATTTTCTGAACATGAGCCTAATGAATTAATTGCAGACGGACCAGTAGGCTGATTTCTAAAAAAATCACAGCCGGTCGGCAGCAAAACCAGATTAAAAAAAACTAGAATAACAAAAGGGACGACCAAAAATCGGTAATTCACTACGCACTCTCCTTTATCTGATTAACGAAAACCGCTTTATTGTTAACAATTTTACCCTTGCAGATTTTGCAAGTCAAATTTTTCACTGTTGCTCAGGTCGAGATTGCACGGCTGAAACCCTGTATTGTCATTGCAAGCGATAGCGAAGCAATCTCTTTTACAAAAAAATTCTCTAAGACGAGACAAATGCCGTTAAACTAAATATTTTAAATATTATTCCACGCCAAGGCGAAAGCCGTGAGCAGGGAAACTCCATGCCGACACATTGGTCTGCCCCTACGAATACCTTGATCGACGACCCTATCGTTTGGGTGGAGCCTCTCGAGGCTGTCTCAAAACTCGTAGCAATTATTGATATTACTAAAATAGATATGTTAAATATGATCAAACTCTATTAATTAGGTGAAAAACTGCTATGAGCTATGAGATCAAAGGTGAGAGAAACCAATTAATGTTGTTTCCACCTTCCATAGAAGATTTTATACCCCAAAGATGATTGTGTTCGATTTATAGATGCTTTTGTAGACTCCATAGATTTAGAAGAGGCTGGATTAACAACCAGAAAATCTATAGATGGCCGTCCCAACTATTCTTCGTGCTTGCTTTTAAAAATATGGCTTTATGGTAATTTTGAAAGAATTACCAGTTGCAGGCAACTTGAAAAAATGTGTCGTCGTGATGTTGGTATGATGTGGCTAAGTGGCATGCAATACCCTGACCATAACACACTCTGGCGATTTTTTAAGCAGCACAAGCATGTTATAAAGAACTTGTTTAAACAATCTGGAAAGATAGCTTTAAATAATAATATGATTGGATTTGTCGCTTTTGCTATAGATGGAACAAAAATGGTTGCCAATATTAGCCATGACAAAGTAATTCATAAATCAGACCTTGAGAAAATTAAACAGGCTTTGGAAAAAAGAGCAGATGAATTAGAAATTGAAATCGAAGATAAAAATAGACATCTTGAGCCTTTAGATAAGCTTCCTGAGAAGCTTCAGGACAAAAAACAGCTTTTAGAAAAGATAAAGAAAGATCTTCAGGAACTTGCCAGGCATAAAAAAAAACACATGAGCAAGAGCGATCCTGACGCTTCCTATATGAAAACAAGAAATGGCATAAAAATGGCCTATAATGCACAGGCTTCAGTAGATTCTAAACATGGGATAATTGTTGGCGCAGAGCTTCTACAACAGTCTTCAGACAATGGTTTGTTAACACGTATGATAGACAACTCGATATCAAATGTAGGAAAAGCAGCAAAAGAGCATTTAGCTGATGGCGGCTATTTTTCTGGGTATGATCTATCTGTGGCCAAGCAGAGAGAACACAATGTTCTTGTCAATATGCCAAACAGACCAAAAGAAATAAAAACTATAAACCACCACAGTTTAATCAAGAAAACTTTAATTATGATGAAAAATCTGATGAGTATATTTGTCCACAGGGCGGTCGTTTAGTATTTAATAGAAAAAGAGGTAGAAAAATAGAGGTCAGCGATTATAGAAAAATTGTAAAAGAACAAGAAAAGCGTCTAGAGCAAATAGTAAACAAAGAGCTTTTAAGCAAGAGAAAAACAATTGTTGAACCGATTTTCGCTTTTATAAAAGAAAATCTGAGTTTAAAAAGATTTACTTTAAGAAGAAAGGAAAATGTTTCGGCTCAATGGTATTTAGCTTGTTTGATTTATAATCTCAGAAAGATATATAGGCTTGGATATACCTAGAGGTGGTTATTCTCGATTTTTAAGGTTTTTCTTATTCCATAATCACAGTTTCAAGTAAATATCTTATTTGCTTACCAAGCAATCGAGCCACCGCTAAGTATCCTAAGAGGAAAAAAAGGATGTTATGAGACAGCCTCCAGAGGCGCCGCCCCTACGTTAATTCTTTGTTTATGCAGATTTAAGAAATATTATTTATGCCTTTGTGGCTTGGTGTGATGTTTTTTCTTTGTGGCGCTGGGTGATGTATTTATTTTTTGCGGGGTTTGGCGGGTTTTCGCATTGCTTTATATTTACCGGCCGGTTCTGAGACTTTGTTTTTTTCTGCCAGCTGTTCGATTTGTTGAATAGAAAGCTCGGTGATTTCGCTGATTTCTTCAAAAGATTTGCCCTTAGCAATCATTTTAAGAGCGATTTCTACTTTACCTTCTTTAATGCCTTCTTTTCTGCCTTCTTTAATGCCTTCAAATTTTCCTACGCCATAGGTTGAGCTGACCATACTAGCCTGATAGCTGAGATCGGCAAGGTAGGCTTCGTATTGTTGGCGCTCTTTTTCACTCATTTTTAAAATATCGAGTTTTTTTTGAGCCTTTTTTAAACCTTTTGCCTTGAAATTATCTTTGATTTTTCCGTTTTTGAGAAAGTATATCCATTCATCGAGAGTGTTTTTAGCGACATCGTCAAAGTTTTTGACCTTGATTACATACATTTCAGGAAAAAGCTCTGAGGGGTGTTCTTTTTTAAGGTATTCACAATGCAAAGCATTCAGGGTGAGCTCTTCGTTGTTATGAAGCCCTTTGAAAGTGGTAGTGCCATGATAAATATAGTCGGTGCCCTGCCCGAGATCAAAATAAACAATTGCCACAGATATCACTTTAACGATTTCTGAATATTTCTGGCCTTCATAGAAATGCTCGGTTATGGTTTTGGCAACGCCGAACAAAATTCGCTGCAGAAAGTCTATTTCTCTTTGGTACTGAACCTCGATTATAATTATTTCGCCTTTGTGGTTTTTGCATTTCAAATCGAGTCTGCTGAATTTATCGCGGGAATGCTCTTTATTGGTTTCACTTTCG
>JBNJGH010000193.1:0-5350 GCA_051747585.1 Candidatus Rifleibacteriota bacterium | reverse complement strand
TTCTACCGGAGGCTTGATTTTCTTTTTCAGTTTTATGGCGGGAGGCTTCACAGCTGCAATTTTTACCAGGAGGCAGTGGCATGATTGAGTCTTTTTACCAGGCAGAACTACTAAATTCTTTACCCGCTTTGATTACCGCCTTTGTAATAGGCCTTGGTAGCGGCTGGTGTGTACAGCAGGCCGGTTTGTCTAGCAGCAAAAGGTTAACCTCCCTGTTTTATTTTAAAGACATGGTTTTAGTGAAAGTTGGTCTGACTGCAATCATAACTGCCATGACCGGTTTGTTGTTCTTGAATTTTATCGGACTTGTAAAAATGGATGCAATTAATATTGCCTCAACCTTGTGGGGCGCGCAGCTTATTGGCGGCCTGATTTTCGGCCTGGGTTTCGTAATTGGAGGCTGGTCGCCGGGATTTGCAACGGTTGGCGCTGTAAGCGGGCGTATTGATGCAATTGTATTTTTAATTGGAATAATTATCGGCAGTTTTGCCTTTTCGGAAGCATATCCCTGGATAAATTCAAATTTCAGCTGGGGACCCGACAAAGTGAATTTGTTGTTTAACCATTTTGATTTGAACATAGCCGAAATGGGACTGTTTATTGCCTTTGTTGGCATTTTGATCCTATGGCTGGTTGAAGTAATCGAATCTGGATTTGAATTCTCTGAAGTAGCCCAAAGGGGCAAATCACTTTGGATTTTTTCAATAGCCGTTCTAATAGTTGCAAGCGGAAATAATTTGGTTTTCTCCGGGGCAAAAGTTCCTGCACCGTCTCATAATTTAACTAAAATTCTCAGGGAAAATGTAAAAAATCAGAAAATCATTTCCCCGCTCAAGCTTGCTCGATTGATTGTAGAAGGGCAGAAAAAAATTGCCTGCGTCGATGTTCGTTCGCAAAAACTTTTTGACCAGTGGCATATAGCAGGCGCAACTAATCTGGCGCCAGAAGATTCGTTACTTAAATTGAGACGGTACAAAAAGTTCGAGCAAGTAATTTTATATGGTAATGATATGATTAGACCCGCCCAGGTGCAACTTGCTCTACAATCCGAGGGGTACAATAACTGCCATCTAATGTATGGAGGCGTCGAAGAATTTTTTAATCAGGTTTTAAAGCCTGCTGCCCTGAGAAATACCGATCTTAGCGGTGCACAGATTAATGAAATTGAAAAATTTCATGGTATTTTTCTTGGTTCGATGTCTGCAGTCAGTTCGGCTAATCGCCCTACATTCAATTCCAATACTTCAGGTTCTTTAAATAAATAAGGGACCGGGGGTTGCATAATGTTAAATTATGTTGTTTAATTGTAGTATAAGTATTCAAGTATTAAGTAAAAAGTTTTATTATTCAGCATTTGACGCGCATATAAGTATTAGCGAGTAAGGAGCAAGGAATGCGTAAAGTTATTTTTAGTTTGGTTTGTTTGTTATTGTTTTCGTCGGGTTCTTATGGTTTAACACCAGATCTGAGCCAATTTTCTTCTCAATTGAGTGAGGTTTCAGATCAGCGTTTGCGAAAAACGCTTGAAAACAGTATTAAGATAGGCCTGATTTCTACCCCCGAAGAATTAAACAAGGCCATGCAGCGTGCACAAACGCGCTCGATCACACCTTCTTTCGATTCAAGCAGTCGTTACGACTGGGATGCCATTAAAAGTGATATCAAACGTATTTCTGCTGAAATCCCGTCGTTAGATCGTGATGCAGTAAAAGTTGAAAAACTTGAAGGCTATAAAAGCCGTTTGTTGTTTAAAGAGCTGAATTGCGAACTTCCCAAAAGCTATGAGCTTGCTTACAGCCTTTGCGAAAAATTCGATCCTCGTAATGGCACCAACGATCACCGCGAGCTCGACGAAGAAATTGACTATTTTCTCTCTCAGATCGCAGATGATCCTGTCATAAAACATGCCCTCAAAGAAACCAATACCTCAATGAAAGACCTGAAACGAAACTGGTTCGGAAGCGGTCTTGGTTTTGAACATATAATTTCCGGTGAGCTTAAGGGTTCTAAAGTAAGTGGTTACCACTGGTGGTTCAGATTCTACCGCGACGAAAGAAGAGATATGGCCGATGTCATTTCTTCATTCAATGATATAGGAAACGACAATATTTATACCGGTAACTTCTACTGGGATCCAGACGGAGACGGACCTTTGCCCCGAGGCAAAAAAAGAATCGGCGGATTCTCGGTAGGAAATTCAGTTCAGGCTGTCCTGGCTCTGGGGCATATTGCTATAGAAAGTGCACGTAAGCATGGTGGAGTTCCCGGTGCTTTAACTTTCAGAGCCGATATTAACGGTGAAGAATACAAGTGGCAGATGTACACCATGAATGGAAATATTCGCAGTCTTTATCCTTTCGGCAATGATAATAAAACCGGCGATGACCAAAGCAAAGGTAATGATTGCCTCGATTGTATCTTCGATCTTGGTCTGGAAAAAACACAAACAGCCGCTCTTCATTAATTAAATAAATCAGATTCAATCTCTAAAATCAGAGATTGAAATCAGGTATACAGGTCTTTATCGGGCCGTTTGCATTGGTAGTTTCAATAACTCTGATGCTTGCCCGGTAAAGATCTTTTAAATTTTCAGAATTTATTATTTTATGGGCTTCACCTTCTACCAGCAACTTGCCTTTTTTTAGAAAAATGGCTTTGTCAGCGGTCCAGAGTGCATGCTCAGGGTAGTGCGAAGTGTTAATGCAGGTTATGCCATCCCTGGCAAGTTCGCGCATTTTTTCGAGTAAAAGAATCTGGTTGCCGTAATCGAGTCCCGAAACAGGCTCATCCATTATTAAAACATTCGCTTGTTGGGTTAATGCCCTGGCAATCAGCACAAGTTGCTGCTCACCACCGCTGATTCGGGTGTAAGGTCTGTCAGCCAGGTGAACAATGTTAAGCTTTTCAAGGTATTCCAGGGCAATGTCCATATCATTGCCCGATAAGCCGGAAAAAAGCCCCGACCAGGGATGACGGCCCATGGCAACAACATCAATGACATTATAAGCAAATGCAGCTGAATGCTTCTGAGGTACATAAGCCAGAATTTTTGATTTTTCCATGGGCGGAATCGAAGCTGAATCTCTGCCGTAAAGCTTTATTGTACCATTGTCGGAACTTAACAGGCCGAGCAGGCATTTTAGCAACGTGGTTTTACCTGAACCGTTGGGCCCGAGAATTGTTGTAATAGTTCCCTGATCAATTGAAAAGCTCAGATCGCTAAGCACCTGATGCTTGCCATAGGAAAAACTTAAGTTGTTGACTTCGAGGGGAAACATTAATTCCACCTCCTGTCGGTTTTCCACAAAATTAATACAAAAAAAGGTACACCAACCAGCGAAGTCATTATTCCGACAGGAATTTCCTGACTGAATGCGGCTCTGCACAGATTATCAATTAAAAGTAGATATATTGCCCCGATTAAAGCCGATGCGGGTAATAATTTACGATTGTCTGGTCCTATAAGCATACGGGCGGTATGGGGTATCATGAGGCCTACCCAACTAACAATGCCACCAAGTGATACGGTTAGACTGCATAAAAGAGTTGTTATAACGATAAAACAGTTTCGTGTAAGGTTTACTTTTACCCCGAGGCTTGCCGCTTCATCGTCTCCCATGCTTAAAAGATTGAGATATCTGGAAATAAAAAGCAAAATAAGCAAACAGATAAGCGCCAGTGGGGCAATAAATCTGACTACTGGCCAGGTGACCGATGAAAAGCCTCCCATGAGCCAGTAAACGATTGCCGGAAGTTCATTTTTTGTGTCAGCTGTAAATTTGAGCACCGAAATTAATGATGTAAAGAATGAAGAGCTCACAATGCCGCCAATCAACAGCATAATGAGTCGATTGCCTCTAAACAGGCCTGCAAGGGTAATAGTAAAGGATACTGCGGCAATTCCGGCCAGAAATGCGCCCGTTTGTGCCGCAAGAAGGGTTTTGCCAAAAAGCATTCCCGCAGCGGAACCGAAGGCCGCGCCGGCAAGAACCCCCAATAAACCCGGAGATACAAGCGGATTGATGAACATACTCTGGTAGGCCGCTCCGGAAACAGATAAAGCGGCACCGGCAATAATTGCGGCAATAACCCGAGGCAGTCTGATCTGGTAAATGATTGTGCTTATCAGTTTTTGCGAATTTGTTTCAGGATTCGAAAATATTGCGTCAAAAAGCTGCCCGGCTGATATGCTTATGGTTCCAAGTTTAAGCGAAACAAACACTGAGCACACTAGAGCTATAATTAGTGCGGTAAATACGGTTTTATGATTTCTGGTAAGCATGTGTCTTCTTTGTTTGGTTGCAAATTTGAAAGATTATCAAGATGAGATTGTAAAACTAATTTGAGGGGCAAGTAAAGAAATTATTCCCGGTTTAAACTAATTACAGTTTGTTTTGCTTTTTTGAGCCAGTCGGGAAATATATCTGCTTTTTGTAAAAATTCTTCAGGTAAATTTTCTCCGAAAAAGATTTCGTCCTGGTGACCTGGCAGGCGCGTCAGGATTGCAAACGAATGTAAAAGGTGGTTGTGGGCACCGAGTTCATTCCAATCTTTATCTGTCATTTCATCGTTGCATCTTTTAATAAAATAATATGCATCTTTGTAATAGAGCTTTTCGCCGATAAGAGGAAAGCCCAGGTATTGTAGATGAGCTCTAATTTGATGTTTTCGCCCACTGACAATTTCGGCCAGAACCAGGCTGCAATTGTCATTTGCATTAAGCAGTCTAAAACAGGTTTCGGCATTTTTTCCGTCTTCAGAAGGGATCATACGGTATTGTACCGGTGGGGTAAGCGCTTCTTTTAAAGGTTGAGCAAGATGTTTTTGCTCCCAGGGAAACCGGCCCCTGACAATGGCAAGGTAGTATTTTCTTTTTAAATAGTTGCCAAGGCGTTTGTAAAATCGCGGCGGAACCCGGTCATTGTCTGCCACAAACATTAGACCACTGGTTTCTCGATCGAGCCTCTGTAAAGGACTGATTCTGGCAATATTCTGGCGTCTGCGCATCGTTTCTACCAGTGTCTGTCGATAAAACCTTCTGGTGGAGTGTACCGGCAAGCCGGCAGGTTTGTTTATTAAAAATAAAAAATCGTTTTGATATACAATTTGATATTCGCAATTTATGTCGGGTTCTTCAAAGTTTTCAATTATAAAGGTTAAGGCATCGCCATCGACCAATATCTGATCGGGTTTGGTTATTTGGTCATTAATTCTGATAAGGCCGTTTGTAATTTTGGCACGCCAGTAATCGCCGCGATGATAGGTAAATCTTTCGATAACGGCATCGATCAAGGTTTTACCAGAACTACGCTTATCGATTATGATTGAGAAATTGAGATCATATTTCATT
>JBNJGH010000192.1:0-5468 GCA_051747585.1 Candidatus Rifleibacteriota bacterium | reverse complement strand
TGAAAAATCAAGCGCTTCGATGGTTGAATTGGGGTTCATTGGTTGACTAAAATTGATTTCGATGGTCGTTGAAATTTCGGCATTGGTATATCCGTTGGCGGGATTGAATCTCGTTATTGTGGCTGCAGTCGCATCGGAAGTAGAAAAGGTCTTTATAATATCTGCTTCGGTTTTGTTTCCATATAAATCTGCAATCCCTTTTTCAAGTTTAATTTCGAAACTTGTATTGGGTGGCCATGTATCTAAAGGTGAGATTGTAAGGTATTTGTCTGCGAATTCTGGTTCAGTTTCAATCTGGGGAGTGATTACATATAAAAAACTGTTTGATGCGATTGTTTCATTAAAAGATAGCTGAAGGCTGCCATTAAGCGCCAAGAGTTGTTCAGCTGACGGGAAAAAGTCTTCTAAAACAGGGGCAGAGGCTTCGGCAGTATTAAAATCTATTTCGATGTTTTGCTTTAAAAAAGTGTTTTCATTGTCTTTAAGATCGGTGCTAAGCAGAATTTTGTATTTTGTCAGCGGTTCTAGAGGGGACTGGGGAGTAAAAGTGACTGCAGTGGATTCCTGATTCCAGCTTAAGTATTCTGCACTGGTATCTATCTCTGGCGAAATGCTAAAGGCAGTTATAAAACTTTGTTTGTTTATTGGTTTGTTAAATCTGAAAATGAGAGGTTCGTTTATCGGGAAATTGTTTTCACCGTCCTGAGGGGTGGAAGAAAGTAAAACAGGGAAGCTTTTGGTTAAATCGGGGTCTGGTTCTTCAGTTATATTAAGTGGCAGATTTGCTTCATATAGAATCCCGTCTTTATTTTTAATCAGCGATTTAACCAGTATTACATCTGGTAGGTCAGAAGGCTGATAACTGGTCGTCTTTAGCCTGGCAGTTGCAGAAGCCAGGTTATTGATTAGATCTATATCAACTGAATCCTGCTCAAATATTGAAACTGCAATGCTGTGTAGCTCTGTGGAATTTAAAACGCTGGTAAAGATTTTACTTTGATTTTGTGAAGCGAATTCCAGCTGAAAACTTTGTTCTGCAAGTAATTCGATCGTAAATTCGTAATCGTTTGAATTAACGGAAGTTGTCGATGTTGCCTGGCTGAAGTTTGTTTTTACAACCACATCATGACTGAAATAACCCTCATTGTCTGTCATAAGTTTTAAAGGGGTAACCGACAGAAAGGGGGCGCTTACAGGAGCTGTCGCTACTTTCTCTTTTCGCTGCACCATGCACCAGGTAGAGAAAATCGAGGTAGAAAAGGTGAATTTATTTTTTCCCTCAAGGAATGATGGACTGATTAAGCGGGGCTGACTTTCTTTTGAAGACTGAACAAGGGCAAAAATTGTTTCGACTTCATAATCGTTTTTTAGAGAAAAGCTTATCGATGCCGGAGTTTTAAGAATTTTTTCATCGAGTATGATTTGATATGGACAGCTAATAATGTCAAAATTTTCCGGTGCCTTAATAATAGAGCTGTCGGGATATTTTAGAATTTTTATTTCCTGCGGTTTATCAAGGGCGTTTTTGCTGATTTTAAGGCTTATTTCAGAGTTAGAAAAATTGATGTCATTATTTCCTGAAAATTCAGTTTTAAAAACTGTTTTTGGCTGTTGGGTAGAAATGGGTTTTGAATTTCCATAGCGAGGGAAAATATTACAACCAGCTATAGCAATAATAAAAAGCAATAGCAGTGGCAGAGAGGTTTTTAAAAATTTATTCATAAGAGGCTGATCGATCAGTATTTTTTAGTGTCTGTACATGATAAATTAACCCTTATTAAGTGTAAAGCTTCACGTGAAACCTTCAGTTATTTTTGATTCGTTTCTTAAAGCTATTTCAAGACATTTAGATTGCTTTACTTCGACTCCGCTCAGCACAGGCGCTTGCGCCGCGTGTCGCTCGCAATGACAGGCCAAAATTGTCATTGCGAGGAGCATGGCGACGAAGCAATCTATAATCTTCTAAACTTTAATATTTAATAAAAAAAAAGAAAAATGTCTTGAAAGTCGATAATAACGGTTTACTGAGAATTGCTGGTGAAACCTTGGGAATTCTCTATTTGTTGTCTGGCGAGTTTATTTTTTCTTTGTGTTCTTTGAGATGCTCTTTGCAGAACGCAACTCCATTGGGTCCGCACTCATCGCAGGTACAATATCTGAATTCAAGATCAGGGTCAGTTTGCTCGGTTCGTCCACATACGATGCACTTGTGGCGGGGTCCGTCTGCTGTTTTAGCTTTTTCGACAAATTCTTTTTTGCGGCTATGTGTTTGATAATTGCCTTTAATAGTATTAACTATATCGGGCCCGAAGAATATCAGATAATTACCTGCTGAAAGCAAAATTGCGATTTTAAAAGGCAGGGGATAAACGGCTACGGCGTAAATTAACCAGCCTCCAGAAAGAAGGCCGAGGTATTTAACTTTTACCGGAAGAATTAAAAAAAGGAGAATTTCATAATCGGGATAAATGGTTGCAAATCCCAGAAAAAGGGTCAAATAAAGAAAATAGCTGCCAAACTGAATTTGAGGTATGAAAAAGGCAACCAGGATATTTGCCAGAGCACCGCAAAAATAGTAAATCGTTAGTTTAAAAGTTCCCCATTCAGATTCCAGACCATCTGCGCACATTACCAGAATCGACAGTTCAAAAATAAGAAAAAGAAAGTTATTGCTGGCTGGAATTAAAAGAAATGTAAACAGGCGCCAGATTTGTCCTGATAAAATTGCCTGAGAATCCAGATACAGCATGTGGTAAGGCAAAAGGTTCGTTCGGTTAAGGAAAAAGACCGTCAGCATGAGAAATGAAATGTATCTGATCAGGCCTTCTAAGGCCAGCTGGGGGTATTTTCTTTCCAGTTGGTCAAGTAATCTCATTTTATTTGTCCCTTCGATATTGCTATATTTATACCTTTGGCTTGAATTATTCCGTTTGATTTAACTCTGTAAGGAACCATAGTTACAATCATTTGAGTCCCTTTGCTTACATGTTTCAGCAGAGGTTTGTCAAATTTGACCATAATTTTTCGGTCATCATGGGCGACAACCATGCTGGTGTCAGAGGTTACTTTTTCGACCTCTGTTGCAATGGAGCAGGATTTATTCATTCTGAAATTTTCAGGAATTTCACTACTGGTGAAATTTTTACGTTCAGAATCTCGCCAGTCTTTGGTTTGTTGTGTTTTTAGATCGTAATTACTGCCTTTGTGTTTCAAAAACATAATGGGCAGCATTCCTAAAAAAACAAATAATATGGCACCGCTCAGAGCCATAGGCCAGTTAAAGTTTTCTTTGATCGCTTTTTTTATTTCAGCTTTTTTATCGGGTTTATAAGCCGGTTTCCACTCTTTTCGGTTCTTATTAGCTAGAGATCTGACATTTTGAATTGAGTAGGGTTTACTATTTGTTTCAGGTTCAGGCTGAATTTCTTTTTCGAGTTGATCTTCGGGCAGTTCAGAAATAATTTCGAAAAGATCGTTTCGTGCCTGTGAAACTACCATAGATACTGCAGGGTTAGAAGTGCGGGTAATGTTGTCAATCCCTTTAAGAACCCTTCTTGAGGGATTGTTTAACAATATGCTGGTTAAGTGTTTGGCTATTACCGGATGATCTTCACTGTCCAGCTGTTCCATTATCAGCTTATAAACAGACTCAAACGGGCAAAGTCCAAGGCAGGCAACTGCATTGGCTCTGATGCGATGTTCATTTGATTTAAGCAGTTTCCTTAAAATTTCAATGGCTTTCTCCTTTTTAAATTTCAGGGCAAAACGAACGGCTCTTACTCTTAATGCGGCATTGTCTTCTTGAAGAAACAATTCTATACTTTCTTTTAGGAAATTCTGATCGAGTCTTTCAAGCACCTGAAAGGAAACCGTTTTTAAAATTGGGTTGGCTTCATTGATGGTAGCTTTGGCTATATCCAGTAATTTGTTATCAGGATGAAGGCGCAGCAGCGTAGAAATGGCTTCTTTTCGAAGCTTAACCGGGCCATTTTGAGCGAGATCTAAAAGCCAGGATTTATTTTGGGAAAAATTATCTAAATCCAGGCTCCGCATCTTTTTTATTTTTTCCCGGGTTTCATCGGTATCTTTTTTCTTACTGCCGTCTTCGTTGTCGGTTTCGCTCTTTTCATCACTTGATTGTTTGCCCGGACTGGTTAAATAGAGAAATACCTTTTCTGTTTGCGGATTGTGGGCCAATCGCTCTATAAGTTCTTTGACTTTTGGGTGAGATCGATTTTTTTCTATCCAGGCTATTATTGATTTTTTGCGTGTTTCATCCGAAAAGGCCAGTTGAATTTCGAGGTTATTTAAAAATGACTCTAATCTTTGTTTTTTCCAAAGCTTTACGATTTCCTGTGGTGCAGCTTTTTCAGGTGGCAAGATGCCGGCAGTAGCCATCGCCTGGCAAATTGTTTTAAAAATCAGAGTAAGACTTGATTTTTGAGCAGCAGGGGCGGCATCTATGTTGTCAAGCATGGTCAGGGCACTGTCAAGCTCAGGATTAGAGGCTAAAAATGTCTGGCAGGCTTTTAACACATCTTTATCCTGTTCTTCTTGTAACATCGATAAAATATAGCCTTTTACCCTTTTAAAAGGAAAAATAAAGGCTATGGCAATACCGGCAAGACGATCTTCCGGATTCCTCGACGCCAGCAAATCGGAAAAGTGCCTGTCTGCCTCCTGGGGATCTATTCGTCTCAGTGAGCTGATAGAGCGGCTTCTAACTAAGGGCTGGCCGCTAGCGAGCAAAGAGGGCAGGGTGCGCGGAAGAATTGAGGGAGCAATTTTTTCGGCAGTCTCGATAAATGGTAATACCAGGTTGGATTTTTCTTTAAGCAGATAATGTTCAACTAAAGGGGCATCTTCTATATCGCCATTTTTTGCCAGAAAGACTGCAACTGCCGGTAGAAGTTCAGGGGGAATATTGAATTCCAGTTTGCGAATCTCGGTTTTGATGTTTTGTATTTCTTTTCTTTCAGGATTCAAAAGCTTTTGTCGAGTCAGGCTTATTGTGCTGTCTTGAACCTTATCTTGTTCTAGCAAGCTTTCGAGTTTTATATTGTTTTTGGTTGCGATTTTTTCTGCGGCCTGAAGAGAAAAATAAGATAGTTCTCTGTCTTTTACAGATGTAAATGGAATAAGTGCCTCAAGCGCTTCCTTGCTTTTTCCGCTGCGGGTAAGTTTTACTATAGCTTGAATTACCAGACTTTTTTTGTCTGATTTCAGTTGCTCGATTAATTCCTGTTCCTGTTGATTTACCAAGGCGATTTACCGGGAAGTCAATTTGTAAAACATTTTAACCGCTTGGCTATCAACCTGCAACTATTGAAAAAAGTTATCAGGGTTGCAAAGTTAGTCGGGGTGTTGAGTATTTTTGATTTTGTTCGGCAAAATTAATCGGTTTGTTTGATTCCCGGTTAACTATATGCGGAGTAATAAAAATTATAAGCTCGGTGCGAGTTTCTCGT
>JBNJGH010000191.1:0-5485 GCA_051747585.1 Candidatus Rifleibacteriota bacterium | reverse complement strand
GAAGAAATTGTCCAAAAAAGAGGCGAGCAGCCTGATTATTTGATCTGTTTCTTAAGTAACGGAGCTCTTATTACCGGATTGCATCGTGGTTTCAGATATTTATGGCGTCGTGGTGTCATAAAAAGAATTCCAAAAATGATTGTGGTCTGTGTTGGTGAGCAAAACCCGATTTACACTGCTTATTCGCAAAACGAAACTTCAATAATCAGTGGCAAGGTTAATAAATATCGTGGTATTTCAAGAAATACAATAGAATACAATGTGCTTGAGCCACAGGCTGTTTTAAATGCAATTTATGATTCAGGCGGAACGCTTGTTTCGGTTGCTCCAGATGAAATCAAGGCTATGATTGCCAAGGTTAAGAAGATTGAAAATCTCAAAGTCTTTTTCCGGGGAGCAGCTACTCTGGTAGCTTTCGAAAAGCTTTCAAAAGAAGACTATATCAAGAAAGATGTTACAACAGTTTCTATTCTTGAAGAAGGTAAAAACGAACTTAACATTAAACAGCTGTATCCAGAAGATTTTGACAGCATCGAAGATCTTGCCGATTATGTTAACGAATATCTCGGCAAATACGGCGATGGAATGGAAGGCAGTCTTGAAGCATTGAGAGTCGCATTTGAAGGCGGTGGCTTTGTTCTTGGTGCCTATATTTCAGGTAAACTTAAGGGTATTACTGTTGTTATTAAGATGCCTGTAAGCATTGTAATGCCTACGTATCATCTTGTGTATATCGGCTCTGACCTGACAACAGGTTCAAGAGGTATTGGCACCAGATTGATGGAAGAAGTATGGCACCTGACCGAAGGTGACTTTTCTCTTCACGTCGATATTGACAACAAAAAAGCAATTAAGCTCTATGAAAAGATGGGTCTCAAGAGATCCTATTTCAGAATGATTGCGCAATAGCCTGCAGAATAATATCTGTAAAAGCTTTTTAGTTTAAAAAGCAAAAAGCCCGGTGAAATAAATTTCACCGGGCTTTTTTAATTTGCTTAAAACTGACTTTTTAAATCAGGTTTCGGCAGCTTCAATTGCTTCTTCAATCTTCTCCGGATCTGGGATTGCAAAAGAGAATATCAAATAAAGAATAAGTGACAAACCTATGCCAAAAAGACTTGCGTCAAATTTATAGCTTGCAATTGCAGCAGGCATTGCAATTACCTTGAATTGCAGCAGAAGAGTGAGGGTGCCGCCACCGATCATACTGGCCATTGCACCGGCTGCGCTTCCCCTTGCCCAGAAATAAGCTCCCAGTGTGGGTATAAAAAGACCTGAAACCATAAAGGCGTAGGCATAAAGAATTGCATCTAAGACTGTTGTAAATTGCCAGGCCAGCATTACTGCAGCAACACCAACCAGAAATGTAACAAGCATTGAATATTTAACCGTTTCTTTTGCTTTGTCAGAGGTTAGCCAGTAGCGCTCAAGAACATCGTTGAGAAAGTTGCCCGATGAGGCCATTAAACAACTGTCGGCGGTAGACATGATTGCCGAAAAATAAGACGCAATAACTATACCTGTAACTCCCATGGGCAGAACGTCCTTAATAAGCATTGGTAATGCCATTTCTGCTTCTGCTTCCGGAAACTGTGTTCTGGCACACATTCCAAGAAAAACACCGGTAAAAGCCATAATTGGATATTCAAAAATTCCGGCAATATACCAGGCTTTTTTTGCTTCTTTTTCATCTTTGCAGGCATACATTCTTTGATAAAGAGTCATTCCTATGAGCCAGATCGGAATAATTGTTACCATCCAGTTAATAAATGTTACCCAGTCGATATTAGACAGAGTAAAAAACTCCGGGGGTAGTTGTTCCTTCAATGTAGCAATTCCGCCCAGCTTGTAAACTGTTACCGGTATGGTTACAAAAATCAAACCCGAAAGCAGTATGATCCATTGTACCGTGTCGGTGTAAATAACTGCTTTTAAACCACCCATAACTGTATAAAGAACGGTTACTACCGCAATCAGCAAAAGAGAAAATTGTATGGGTTCAAGCCCCATTAACGGCTCGGGAAAAATTGTTCCCGCAGCGAGCTTTGCCCCTGCAAGCATTTGCCCGCCGGTAAAGCCAAGATACCCAAGACCCGATATGAATGCGGCTGTAACTGCAACCTTGTCACCATATCTGAAGCGCAAAAAATCAGGGTATGTCATAAATGAGTGTTTGGCATCAAGTTTTTTTATTTTAGGAATTATAAAAACTGCACATAGCCAGGCTCCTACCAGTCCGGTAAAAAGAAGCCAGCTGCCCGACAGGCCCATCATAAAGCCCACACCGCCCAGGCCGATTGAAAAACCACCGCCAACATCTGTTGCGACAATTGAGAGTCCAACATGGGTGGCGTGAATAGAGCGGCCTCCAACATAATAATCTTCGCGGTCTTTGTTTTTTAAAAAATAGTAAAACCCGATAGCCATTACACCAACCATGTAAAGACCAAAAATAATATAATCTACTATAGTCATTAAGTTCCTCCTGCAGTTTGCTTGTGCGCCGGGAAATAAAAAAAGGTATAATTTATTAAGTTCTGAAAAACACTTCAGGATGTACCCGGAATGGAAATCAGCCTATAGTTACCATTTATTGGCAGTCAATTTCAAGCTGCTAAATTATAAGGTCTTTTTCATCCTGGCTGAGATTAAAGGCAGAAAAAGCCGGATCATAAAGTAGCTGCTTCATTTGCTTTAAAGATGGCTGTAAATCATGGCCTTCGTCGTTTCCACCAACAAAAAGTAAAGAGTCTTTATTGTGCTTTTTAATTGTACGTGCGATTAAAATTAATGCACGTATGGCATCTTCAAGTCTTGCTCTCGGGTGATCCGGAAAAGCGTTGCTTCCTTTAATGCTCGGATAATAAGGGTGAAAGTTAAAGTCTGTTCGTACCCCGTATTTTTCCATAAGTTGCAGACCGTATTCAATTGTTGCTACAGCCTCATTTACGGCAGCATTTCCTGCTACTCCAGGGGGTTGAAACAATACGTTCATTTCAACCGCAGTTCGATCGCCCCCTGTTGCCAGAGCTTTATATACTTTTTCGACCTGGTCTTTGCTCATCTTTTTTTTGAGATTTGTAATTCTTACTTCTTCTGATTGAGATTCAAAACCTAAAGTAATCGAAACGATTTGATCTTCTCTGGTGTTTTTTACCAGGGTTTTTACTACTTTTTCGTTTATAAACTGTTCGCGACAGTCAAAGCTTAAGCGCGAAATAGCCTGGTTGTTGCGGGCAAACTCAAGAATGCTCATCAGAGTTTCTTGCGAAAATTCCACCGGATTAAGGGTAGAACCATAGTTGTAAATTACCAGATGTTTGATTTTGTTCCAGTAATCTTTGAAATACTCTTCAAAAAAAGCCAGACGCCGAGCATTTGTTTCATGGGTAAAACCGATTCCTTCGCCGGCTCCTATGTCGCAGTGCATACATTGAGTTTCAAAAAAAGGGCAGCGTCCGTCTTTTGATTCATTGCCAAACACAAGAGCCAGCCGCAGACCCTGAGGTCCTTCCACTGGCATGAACAACGAGTCTTTCGGGGGAATTGCGGGATTGTTAATTTCAGTTTCAGTCATGTTTTCTGTTGATCCTTGTTTTTTAAAATCAGGTGATCGCCAAGAAAAAGAGCGTCTATCCCGGTTTTATTAAATGTATTTAGAGCGTCTTCGGGGGTCATTACTATAGGTTCGCTGTCATTGAAAGAGGTGTTGAGTACCATTGGAACACCTGTAATATCTGCAAATTCTTTGATAAGTTCATGATATTTTTTGTTGATTTCCGGTTTTACTACCTGAATTCTGCTGGTGTTATCTATATGGGTGACAGAGGGTATCTGGTTACAGAACTTTTTGCGAGCCGGGCAGGTAAAGAGCATAAATTCAGTACCCCCGGTTTTGTTGGAAAAATCAAACCAGATCGACGCTTCTTCGGCAAGGACACTCGGTGCAAAAGGCCTGAAATCTTCGCGGTGCTTAACCTTGCGGTTTAATATTTCACGCATATCTTTACGCCTCGGATCAGCAAGTAAAGAGCGATTCCCCAACGCACGCGGCCCTGCCTCCATTCTTCCCTGAAACCAGCCCACAACCTTTCCCTGGCTTATAAGTTCAGCTGCAGTTTTGGCTGCATTATCAACCTTTTCTGATTTAAATCCCGCAGCCTTAATGGCATCAGTAATTTCTTTATTATCGTAGGCCGGGCCCCAGTAAGAATGTTGCATAACGAAGGTTCGTGGCTTTTCTTCAAGTCCGTGATAAGCATACAAGGCTGCACCCAAAGCAGTGCCGGCATCGTTTGCGGCAGGTTGAACAAATATTTCGCTGAAACCGCCTTTTTTCAACAATACTGAATTTGCTATACAGTTAAGAGCAGTTCCTCCGGCCAGACATAATTTTCTGATGCGAAATTTGTTTTTAAGTTTTAAGGCCAGATCTAATAAAACCTGGTTGGTAAATTCCTGCAGGGTGGCGGCCAGGTCTTTATGCTTCATTTCTATTGGTTCGCCCGCTTTTCGCGCCGGGCCAAACAGCTTTTCAAGTTCTGAATAATCATCAGTTCGAAACCTGGCTATATCATTGTTAATTACAAAAGCATTTTTTTTATCGGGTCTGGCAAGTTGGTTGAATTGATTGCGTAGTTGTGCCGGATCGCCATAACTGCTCAATCCCATGAGCTTGCAGGCATCATGTTCTGAAAAACCTAGAAATTTACAGAATTTTTCCCACAAAAACCCAAGGCTGTGAGGGTAGGGACGAGAAAATATTTTTCCAATCTGATTATGTCTGCCAATATAGGCAGAAAGTGTGTCAAATTCGCCAATGCCATCTACAACCAGTATAATTGCTTCATTTATCGGAGAGCAGAGAAATGCGCTGGCCGCATGAGCCAGATGATGGTCAACCCATACCAGTTTATCTTCAACTGCCAGGCCGGTAATTTCTTCTAATTCTTCTGGAACTTTTTGTAAACGGGAATGAAAAAGATTCTCACCTTCTTCGCTGCCCCAGTTGCCATCTTTTAGAAATGTATCAATACCGATATTTTCTAAACGCCCTTCTTTTGAAAATGAATAGGCAAATATATCTATATCCGAATATTCAAGATCGGCAAATTCGAGGCATTTCTTCATTGCACCGGTCGGTAGTTGATGCGGGGTTTCTATGCTTGCGTTTTTGCCATGTTTAATCCGGTTTATTCGCTCTTCTTCGATAAAGCATATAAGCTCGCCATCGATAACCAATGCTGCTGCGGATTCGTGATAAGCTGCGTTAATTCCGAGAATTTTCATTTGTTTATTACCAGAAATTTAGATGTTTAACTGCTGACAGGCGATTCTAACACAATGTAATTCGCAAAACAAATTGCTTAAAAAAAGCCAGCAATTTTCGGTAAGCGTCTATCAGTTGGTTTTCGAAAAGAATATTCCTCACACCAAGTCTCAAAGCCACAAAGAAAATAACCACAGAGCGCACAGAGAACACAGA
>JBNJGH010000190.1:0-5506 GCA_051747585.1 Candidatus Rifleibacteriota bacterium | reverse complement strand
ACGAGTATGATAAAGATAGTGACAGGGATTTAATTTAATACTGAGTTATCTTGACCACAACTGTAAGGTTTGTTATTATCGGCCATTGGAAAAAGCAGAACGGCTTTTTTCATTTTAGTCAATTTTAATTTTTTCGTCGGCAGAAAGCAGGTAGTTATGCTTGAATCGGTAGATTATGATCATGGCAATCATTGTCTGAAACTTTTAGATCAAACCAGACTGCCCGTTGAAGCAGTTCAAATCGAATGTCTCAACGAGCATGACACGGCTGACGCAATTAAGACCATGAAGGTAAGAGGCGCTCCGGCGATTGGTGTAACTGCCGCCTACGGGATTGTTCTGGGTCTGAGAAACCAGCAAAATCACCAGCGCCCATTTAAAGAATCGCTGGAAAAAATCTGCGATCTGCTGGCAGCAACCAGACCAACAGCAGTAAACCTGTTCTGGGCAATAAAAAGAATTAAAACACTGCTGCACGAAAAAAATTGCACTGATTTTGTTCAGGGCGCAGAAATTGCCTTGAACGAAGCTGATAAAATTAAAAAAGAAGACATAGAAATGTGTCGTAAAATTGGCCATTTTGGCGCAGAGCTCCTCAAAGACGGAGACACATGGCTCACCCACTGCAACGCCGGAGCTATAGCCACAGCCGGTTACGGGACGGCATTGGGCGTGTTTCGAGCAGCCAAAGAACAGGGCAAAAACTTCAAAGTATTTGTCGATGAAACCAGACCTCTTCTGCAGGGATCCAGATTAACCGCCTGGGAACTGCTCGAAGACGGTATCGATGCAACCCTTATCTGCGACAACATGGCGGGCAGCCTGATTCGAGACTTTAAAGTTCAGGCAATCGTTGTCGGCGCAGACCGAATTACTTCAAAAGGGTTTGTAGCAAACAAAATCGGCACTTACCCCCTGGCATTGATGGCCAAATACCACGCTGTTCCGTTTTATGTCGCTGCCCCGGTCTCAACCTTCGACATGAGCCTTTCGTATGCCGATGAAATAAAAATCGAAGAAAGAGACCCAAATGAACTTAGATTCATTGGCGACAAACAAATTGCGCCGCTCGAGGTAAAAGTTTACAACCCTGCTTTCGACGTTACGCCTCCAGAGCTTATTACAGCAATCATTACCGACAAAGGAATAATCAAACCGATATACAAAGATACTATTCCTGCCGTTATTTCAGCGGAGGAATCAGCATGAGCTTTCTAAGAGCTTTTCAACAAACCGGATACGATTTATATGCTCAGGGAATGAACAACACGCATTCGGGCAACTTGAGCATTCGCAACAATCGCATGATGACGATTACAAGAAGCGGTTCGATGCTTCACCGGCTCGAGTTCAACGATCTTATCGAGACCGTTATAAACGGAGAAGATTCTGAAAGCGCAAAAGCTTCGAGGGAAATTCCGGTTCATCGCTCAATTTACAACAACACGCCGGCTCAAGCTATCGCCCATTCTCATCCACCTCACATAATAGCTCTTTCCATGCTGACCAATCAGATCAGGCCCATAGATGCCGAGGGGTCATATTTTTTCAGCCGGGGAATCAAGGTAACGAGCGTCGATAATCCGATCGCCTCTGAAGAAGTCGGCGCAAAAATTCTTACTGAGTTAGACAGATATCCACTGGCTGTAGTAAAAGGTCATGGGGTTTTTTCCATAGGGGAAAATCTTGAAGAATGCCTGCACTGGACAAGCAGCCTGGAGCACAGTGCAAAAATAATCTTACTAAAAAATCAGTTCGCTATAAATTCAAACTTAACATAAGGAAAATTCGCGATGCTTTTCGAAAAACCTGTTAACACCGTATCACCCAAAAAGGAAGAAGAAATTCTTAAATTCTGGGAAGAACAAGAAATCTTTCAGAAATCAGTGAGCAACCGCAAAGGTGCTGAAAAGTTCACTTTTTTTGAAGGCCCCCCGACCGCAAACGGAACTCCGCACCCCGGTCATGTGCTTACCAAGGCCATGAAAGACCTTATACCCAGATACAAAACCATGTGCGGTTGTCAGGTTGGCCGAAAAGCCGGCTGGGACACTCATGGGCTGCCGGTCGAACTTGAAGTCGAGCGACAACTGGGGATCGAAAGCAAACAGGATATAGAAAAATACGGCATCGAAGAATTCATAAAAAAATGCCGCGAAAGTGTTTTCAAATACGAAGGCGAATGGCGCGAAATGGTTACCAGAGGCGGTTTCTGGATCGACATGGAAGACCCTTATGTAACCTGCTCAAATGAATATATTGAAACTGTATGGTGGATACTCGGGCAATTCTGGAAAGAAGACCTTCTTTATGAAGGCCACAAGGTTGTGCCTTACTGCCCGCGCTGCGGCACCGCACTTTCATCTCATGAGGTGGCACAGGGTTACCGTGAAGTAGAAGACCCTTCAGTTTATGTTAAATTCGCCCTTAAAGACCAGGCTGACACAAGCTTTCTCGTCTGGACGACAACTCCCTGGACCCTGCTGTCAAATGTAGCTCTGGCAGTCGGTGACGACATAGATTACGTTAAAGTCAAACTGGGCAATGAATTTTTGATTCTTGCAAAAGCGCGTCTCGAAGTGCTTAAAGACGAGGGTGAAGTTGTAGAAACTTTTAAAGGCAGAGACCTCAAAAACACTGAATACCATCAGCTTTACCCTTTTACCGAACCTGAAAAAAAAGGTCATTATGTAATAGGCGCAGATTTTGTTTCTACCGAAGACGGCTCGGGTATAGTTCATATCGCGCCGGCATTTGGTGAAGACGATTACAGAGTCGGCAAAGAAAACGATCTGCCGGTTATTCAGCTGGTCGGGCTTGACGGCAAGTTCAAAGAAGAAGTAACGCCCTGGAAAGGGATGTTTGTTAAAGATGCAGACCCTTTGATCATCAAAGATCTCAAAGAAAATAACAAACTTTTTTACTCGGCAAAGATCAAGCATACCTACCCGTTCTGCTGGCGCTGCGACAGCCCTCTTCTCTATTATGCGCGTCACAGCTGGTTCATAAAAACAACAGCATTCAAAAATGAAGTTTTACGCAACAACGAACTGATTAACTGGTTCCCTGATCATATCAAAGAAGGACGCTTTCTTAATTTTCTGGAAAACATGATTGACTGGGCAATCTCGCGAGATCGCTTCTGGGGAACCCCTCTTCCGATATGGACCTGCAGCAAATGCAAGAAGCAGCATCTGGTAGACAGCGTAGCCAGATTGCGCGAACTGGGCAAAGATGTTCCTGAAGATATCGAGCTGCACAAGCCCTACGTCGACCGTCTTGAACTCAACTGTCCCGACTGCTCCGGCTCAATGAAGAGAGTTCCTGAAGTCATTGACTGCTGGTTTGATTCGGGTGTAATGCACACCGCGCAGTGGCACTATCCTTTCGAAAACCAGGAAGTATTCAAAGAAAACTTTCCCGCCGATTTTATTTGCGAAGCAATTGATCAGACCAGAGGCTGGTTCTACAGTCTACTGGTAACTTCAACCTTTTTGCATAAGCAGCCGCCATACAAAAATGTGGTTGTTCTGGGCCATATCTGCGATAAAAACGGAGTCAAGATGAGTAAGTCGAAGGGCAACGTAATCGACTGCATGAAAATATTTGACGAATATGGCGCCGATGCCCTTCGTTGGTCGCTATATACAGGCACTGCGCCCTGGAACACGAGAAGATTTTACGAAGAAGCCATAGCCGAGTCACGCAAACGATATCTGGGCACGCTTCAAAACGTTTACAGCTTCTTTGTTCTTTATGCTAACATCGAAAACTTCAACCCTCTCGATCACGTGCTGCCAATCGACCAGAGGTCGGAAATAGATCGCTGGGTGCTGTCAAGATTTCACCATACGGCCGAAGAAGTTCGCAAAGCCATGGATAAATTTGAAATTACCAGGGCAACAGGTCACATGGAAAAATTCATCGACGATCTTTCGAACTGGTATGTGCGCAGAAGCCGACGCCGCTTCTGGAGCAGCGAGAAAAATACCGATCAGGAAAGCGCATTTTTGACCCTCTGGGAAATTTTAACCGGCTTTGCCCGACTCACAGCTCCTTTCACTCCTTTTGTAGCCGAAGACATTTATAGAAATCTGGTCTGCAGCATCGATTCAGATGCGCCTGAGAGTGTTCATCTGGCAGATTATCCTGTTCCCGACGAGACCATAATTGATGAACAGCTCGAACAGCGAATGGATTTCGTTATGCGCATCGTTCAGCTTGGCCGTGCAGCCCGTAACGAAGCCAATATCAAAGTGCGTCAGCCACTGGCCGAAATGAAAGTCGTCACCGTCGACAATTTTGAGCGCGACACTCTCGAAGAAATGGAATATCTGCTACAAGAAGAGCTTAACATTAAAACGGTTGTTCCGATTTCTGATGCTTCCTCTCTGATGAAGTATGTGGCAAAACCCAACTTTCGCGAGCTTGGCAAAAGCCCGTTGAAAGGCATGATTCCACAAATCAAAGCTCACCTCGAAAGCGTTGACGGCAATGAAGTCAAAAACCAGATCGACAACGGCGGCTATGAGTTCAAACTCGACGGTAAGCCGGTCGTGCTGAACGAAACTCAGGTAGACCTTCAGGCTCAGGCTTCTGACGAGTTTGCAGTGCAATCTGAAGGCAACCTCAGCATAGCTCTGAATAAGGTTATAAGCCGCGATCTTCTTCTTGAAGGCCTGGCCCGAGAGCTAATCAATAAAATTCAGTTCATGCGCAAAGAACAGGGATTTGATATCGTAGACAGAATTAAGGTAAATTATGATGTAATCGATGCCAAAGGGCTCGACGACATTCAAGATTCGATCAAAGCCCACGGCAATTACATCGGGCAGGAAACCCTGGCCCGAGCCATAGATAAAAACAATGGTGCCAATGCGCCGGCCACAGAATGGAACATAAACGGAATTAAAGTTAAGCTGTCAATCAGCAAGGAGGCAATGGCATGAAATTCCAGGTAGAACTAAAAAAACTTTCGGAAGCTATCGCCATAGCCGGTCATGCTGTCGCAACCCGGGGTGTACAGCCGATCTTATCTAACCTGCTGATCACTGCAACCCAGAATCAGCTTAGATTTGTCGGTACAGATCAGGAAATAATGATGATTTGTAATTGCCCGGCCCAGATCGAAAAAGAAGGGCACTTTACCATTCCCGCCAAACTTCTGCAGGAAATAATAAGCTGTATTCCATCAGAATCGGCAGCAATGGTAAGTTTCGAAATAGATGCGGAAAATGATGCAGAAGTAAACATCTTATGTGGCCGCAATCATTTTGAGCTTCAGGTACAAAGTGCCGAAGAATTCCCGCCCGTGCCCGTATTGAGCGACGAAGAAATGACCAGCTTCACCATTGAAACCGAAAGCTTTCATAAAGCGCTTAAAGAAGCCTCGATCTCTATCGGCAGCGAAGATCAAAACCCGGTTCAGCGCAGCGTCTGTCTTGACCTGTCTAATCAGGAAAAGCCCGTTCTGGTGGCTACCGACAGCAAAAGACTCTCGGTTACC
>JBNJGH010000189.1:0-5587 GCA_051747585.1 Candidatus Rifleibacteriota bacterium | reverse complement strand
GTAGTCGAAACCACCAAGTGAACAATTATCTGGTCCCTTCGACACTTCGACTTCGCTCAGTGCATCGCTCCGCTCAGGGACCGCAATAGGGTGTCATTGCGAGGAGTTCTGCGAAGCTTTATGCGAAGCAGAACGACGAAGCAATCTTTGATATACTCAAATTTAGTAGATAACAAAAAATGCAAAAATGTCTTGAAACTTGCTAATATTACTAAATGGATAATTACTGCTGGAAATATGTATGAGGGTATGACAAAATGTAGTCAACTCACATACTAAAGCGGAGGACAAATGAATCAGTATTTTCTTTTATTGGGGCCGGCTTCTGGCTTTGTTCTCGGAGTATTTTTCACCTGGTTTCTAACCTATGCACGTATGCGGCAGGTTGAGCAAAATGCCCGAACAGAGAAAGAAAAAATACAACAGGAAATCGATCAAATAAAAAATGATGCTAATAAGCTCGAGTTAAAGACCGAACAGTTGAAAAAGCAGATCGAATTGCTCGAAACTTCCAGGGAACAGCTTATAGATAAAATTAATTCAAGAGATTCAGATATCGCGGCCGAAAAAGAAAAGAATTCCAGGCTCGAAGAAAGACTGAAACAGATTAAAATTCTTGAAGAAAAAATAGGTGAATTAAAAGAATTCGAAAAAAAGGCTGTTACCTACAAAGAAAAAATTGATCACCTCGAAGAAAGTCTTAAAGAAAAAGCAGACCAGATAGATCTTAAACAAAGTGATCTGGATTCACAAAAAGAAACCAACAAAGAGTTACAAAACAGAATTGAGCAATTGAACGGAAGGTTGCGTGAGCTCGCAGTCTTGAGAGAGAGAACGGAAAAGCTCGAAGATGAAAATTCCAAGCTGCTCAAAGAAAACGAGCAGTTGCGTAACATGGAATCTCAGCTGCGACAGATAAACGATATAAAAGAAATTTACAGCAAAACCATCGAGGAAAACCAGGCACTTAAAAACCAGGATATAGCACGGCATTTTATTAAAATTAAAACCGGGCTGCAGCAAAGCATTAAGGCTTATAACAGTATGCTTGAGCTGGTAAATAATCCTTTAATGGAAGACAGCAGCATAATAGAGATTGCCAAAGATGTGCCGGAGCAAGAACCAGAACCAGAACACGAGGAAGAGCAGAGAGCTGAACAAGAGCCAAAAGAAGAACCTCAGCAAAGCGAGGAAGAAATTTTAGATCAGATAGAAACAGATACGGAAAACCTTGAGAAGCTTGACGGAAAAATAGAAAAATGAAACGAAAAATGCAGGGTAACCAGAGAAAAATAAAGGAGTTTAAGGCTTGAAGTCTTAAAATAATCACTATGCAACCATTTTTAATAGAAGAAGATATTCTTTCGACTTTACCTGATGAAACCAGCGCTGACCTGAAAAAAAGAGCCGCTGCTTATAGAATTAATTGTCTTGCCGGCCTGAAAGCAGCTGATCATGGTTGGCTGGGTGCTTGCTTTTCCTGCATGGATATTTTGACTTACATTTACCATCGCTTTATAAAAGATCCACTGCAGCCAATAGAAAGTCGTGCTTCGTTACATCTTTCAAAAGGGCACGCGGCTATGGCTTTGTATTCGGTGCTTGCCGGCAGGGGATGTTTTTCATGCAGGAAACTACTTGAATACAAAAAAAGAGATGGGCTGCCCGCTCATTGTGATCGCAATATTCCCGGAATTGATTCAGACAGCGGTTCTCTGGGGCAGGGGCTTTCAAAAGCAATTGGTGTAGCTCTGAGTAATAGAGCTGCTGGACTTAAGGTGCCGGTTTTTGCGGTTTTGGGAGATGGCGAGCTTCAAGAAGGCCAGCTCTTTGAAGCTTTTTTGAGTCTGAAAAAGTTTGAACTCAATAACCTTATTACCATTATTGATCGCAACTTTCTACAGTCTGACAGTTCTACCGCAGATATAAAAGATGCACACGACTGGACCAGAGTTTTTACCAATATTGGTTTAAATTGTATGAGTGTAGATGGGCATAATATTGAAAAAATCGACAACGCTATTCAGCAGAGTGTCAGAATGAATGCGCCACTGGTAATAATTGCCGAAACCAAAAAGGGGGGCGGAACCGAAGTTACTGCAATGGCAAAAAATACCCCCAGACGACAAGGAATCTGGCACGGAAAAATACCCGATGACAGGCAATATATAACTGCGATTAAGGAACTTGTTTACAAAACCGAGAGCAAAGAAGTTTTTGATCAATTCAAAAAATATCTGGAAACCCAGGTGAAGAATCGCAGTGATGAGCAGGAAAATCTCGATGCGTCAGAATCATTGCAGCATTTGCCGACCGGTCCATCTTTTTCTGCATCTTTGCTCGAACTTATGCCGGAAATTGATAATCTTTATGTGCTGGATGCGGACCTCGAAAAAAGCTGTCGTCTTACCGAAGTAGCGGAAAAATTCAGTTCGAGATTTGTTGAAGTTGGAATCAGCGAGCAGGATATGTGCTCGATCGCTGCGGGTCTGGCTTTAACCGGAAAAATACCTGTTGTAAATACCTACGCCTCTTTTTATAAGCGAAGCATCGATCAGGTTTTCAATGCCATTACCGAAAAACTTCCCATTATTTTTGCCGCGCATTATGCCGGTGCCGATTATTATACCGATGGAAAAAGTCATCAAGCTGTTAATGATATTGGTTTGATGCGTTCACTCGGACAAATAGACATTTATGAGCCATTGAATCAGCAGCAGACGGCAGAGATGCTTAAGGCTGTCGTTAACAAAATGAATAATCAATGGCAGGAAGAAAAAAAGGCTACTCCGGCTTATTTCAGACTTCATCGAACACCGGTCGAACTGCCCGTTGAAGTAAAAGATGGATTTGTCGAAGCCACTCCTTTGATTTTCTCTTCCAGGGTTAAGGCAGAAAATAAAAACTATCTTTTTGTTAACGGCCCACACATGCTGAAAATGGGGTTAGATGCCGCTAAAAAACTTGCCGACCAGAAAATTAATCTAGAAGTTGTTGCAGTTGTTCATTTTGATGACAGTAAAGAAATAATAAAAAATCTTATCGCCAAATCCAATAAAATTTTCACCTTCGAAGATCATCGAAGAGAAACCGGACTTGGCAGTTTTATTGCCAATATCGAGTTTCGCAACCCGGTAAGAATAGGTGTTAGAGACTATGTGCAGAGTTGTTTGAGCCTTGAGGAAATGTTTGACCAGCATCGGCTCTCGTCTGAAGTTGTAGTAAAAGTGGTCCAAAAGGTTTTAAGCTGTAGTCATAATCAACAATAAATCAAAAAAGGAGAGAAGTTTATGCCTGATTTTAAATTTAATCATAATAATATAAATGTTCTTGATTTAAACAAAAGTATCGAGTTTTATAAAAAAGCGCTGGGTTTAAAAGAAGTGAAGCGTAAAGAAGCTGAAGATGGAAGTTTTATTCTTGTTTATCTCGGCGATGGCAGCACAGGGCACAGTCTCGAGCTTACCTGGCTGAAAGACAGGAAAAAGCCCTACGATCTAGGCGAGAACGAGTTTCATCTAGCTTTTACCACAGATGATTTCGAGGCAGCCCATGCTTTGCATAAAGAAATGGACTGCATTTGTTTCGAAAATGAAAAGATGGGAATTTATTTTATTGCCGACCCGGATAACTACTGGCTTGAAATTGTGCCCGCAAAAAAAATGAAATAAATAGAAAATTAAAATATGAAATTCAGACACAGATTTAAACAAGGCAAAATAGGTCCTAATCAACTTATAATAATCATTCTGCTTCTAACAGCCATCGGTATCGGCGGATGGTATTATATTCAATATCAACAGCAGAATGTTGTAATAGAAGAACCCGGTCATTGGGCTTGTCCGGTTGAAAGCCAGATTGTAAAAGCAAGACGGGAAGCGGGTGGCCTTGTTTATGGCGGATTGCCAAAAGCAGACAACAAGCTTTCAATTGCTGTCTTGAAAAACACCGGCTTCTGGGTTGGTTACAGCAATAAAAAACAGAACCCCTTATGGGTGGCATACCGTATCGATGCAAATAAGCAACGATATGAACTTAAAAGACCTTCGGGCTTTAAAACGGACTATCGAACGACAGTGCGTGTCAATCCCAATTCTTATAAACATAGTGGTTACGATCGGGGGCACCTGGCACCTAATTCTGCCATATCGGACCAATACGGCCGCGATGCCCAGTTACAGTCGTTTAAGATGTCCAATATTTGCCCCCAGTCACCAGATCTAAATCGCAAATTATGGAAAAGACTTGAAAACCTGGAAAGCAAATACGCGCAAAATTTTGAAACCGTGTGGGTAATTACCGGCCCTGTGTTTGACGAACATATCGAGCGCTTGAAAAAAGGTGTCGAAATTCCCGATGCTTTGTACAAAATTATTTTCGATGAGCAGGAGGGGAATATAAGGGCTCTGGCTTTTCTTGTTCCTCAATCGGTTTCAGGCTATGAACCCCTTGATAAGTTTTTGACCTCAATCGATGAAATTGAAGAAGTGACCAAACTTGATTTTCTTGCTCCTTTATCAGATGAGAATGAAGACAAGTTTGAAGCAGGAGTTGCAAATTCGCTATGGTAAAAAATCTTTATCAAAAACTCAAAGCAAACAGAAAAAATTTCTGGCTTTCTATTGTGGGGCTGTTTTTTATGTTTCTGCTTTTGTATTATGTTTTTGGTTCCACCAGCAGTGGAATGTATTGTTACGGTGAAGTCCTTTCGATTAAAGAGGTTGCCAGCTCCGACTTTCCCGGAAATGACAAGCAGTTTGATGTTAAGCTTGCAATCAAATCCGGGCCATGGGCAGGCAAAACTCTTGATGCCGAACATTTTGAAACGCCGGGTTCCGCTTATAATCTTAAAATAGAAAAAGGCGATCGGGTTCTAACCGTAATCGAGGATCAGGATGGCCAGTTGCTCATAGGTATAGACGAGTATTTTAAATCTCGTAAAATTATGTACCTTGCCATGGTTATCATTGTTTTAATCGCTCTAATTTCAGGGGTTGCAGGGGTTAAAGCCATGCTTGCCCTGTTTTTTACCCTTCTAATTATTTTTGCTTTTATGGCCGGTTTTATTATCCAGGGCTTTTCACCAGTTTTGCTGGCGATTTTTGTTTCATTAATCGTTACCGTAATAAATTTGCTGATGATTGCCGGATATTCAAACAAAGCATTGATTGCCGGGCTTGGCACCTTTTCGGGCGTTATTCTGGCCGGAATATTCGGCTGGCTTGCAACTTCGTTACTTCATTTAACCGGCTATACCGGCCATGAAAGTACTTATTTACAGGTTATGAATGCAGACATAAGTCTTAAAGGAATTCTAATTGCCGGCATAATTATAGGTGCACTGGGAGCGGTTATGGATGTTGCAATTTCTATTGCTTCTTCGATACAGGAAATTGCCCAGGCAAATACTGGTTATTCACAACAGCAGCTTTTTTCAAGTGGTATGAATATAGGTCGCGATATAATAGGTACAATGGTTAATACTCTGATTCTGGCCTATACCGGTGCTTCACTGTCGCTGATACTGGTTTTTGCCATGCAGCGCCAGGATTTTCCTTTGATTAAAATTATGAATATGGAATTCATG
>JBNJGH010000188.1:0-5589 GCA_051747585.1 Candidatus Rifleibacteriota bacterium | reverse complement strand
TTCTGAAAATCTGCCGGCATATCTCTACCCGAGTTTTGTGTCCAGGTCAGATTTCTGCCTTTCGGAAAAATTATCATAATATTATCTTTTACTACATAATCAAGCTTATAAGTCTTGCATAAACTGTCTATAGCCTGATTAACAGTTACATCATCAAGTTTGAGATCGATCTTTTTACGCGCATCTTTGTGAATTGCTATGTTTGCATTTGCTTTTTTTGCTAAAATCTTACTTGCATCAAACAAATCAGTAGCTCGGACTTCGATGCTTATTTTATTGCTGAAACCCTCCGGCAGCGCTTGCCCTTGAGCAAAGGCTTGCAGGGCAAATGCAGACAGGAAAAGAATTGAAAAATAAGCTATTTTTCTCATTTGTAGCTCTCCTTTAATTTTTTTTGTTACTGTCATTATATCTGTTTCCCTGTCATAAACACTACATTTAATCTGAAACGCATACTCGCAACAATTCTCAGATAACCATTATTAGGTGGTTTTCAAAAGTTTTGGTTTTATTTCTTTCTGTTAGATATCGATTTTTTTAATGTCTGTTGTTTTTTTACTGTTATCCAAACAATAATGCAGTAAAATACTAATATTCTCAGGTAAGATTAACTTGGTTTTGATAAGCTCAAGTATTGAAAGGATCTGGAGGTATGAAAGCAGGAGCAAATAAAATATTCTTTAAACCCCATGGTTTTAGAGCCTTATTAACTATTGATGCAATTGCGCTATCGGCATGCCTTGTCTTTATAGTTTATTTTATTGTTGGGGAATGGTTTTATTCGGGGACTATGCAGGTTTTTCTCGTTGGTCTTGCTCTGGTAGCGTTATTAGCTTTTCTGGTAATGAAGAAACCCAACCAATACGTTACGGTTACACCGACTGAATTACGTTTTAAAGATACGATATTTCTTTTGCCGAAAGACTTTGTCGTCAAATTTTCAGACATTGAAGAGGTTCATACTGTAACTTATAAATCTGGTTTGGGAAGATCTGTCTATCTTGAGATAACAACGCTAAAAGGCAAAACTCATAAATTTGCCAAAGAAATTTTCAATAAAAATTCAGATTTCAACGAATTTAAACGTCTGGTTTTACAGAATATGCATTGAACCTATTTGGTTGCTTGCTTGAGCATGCTTTGGCAATCTTCGGCAAGGACGTGATAATGACTGTCTGCCCATGAATGTTCGCGCAGAACAGTTAACAACTTTTCAAGAGTTACCCCGTGCAAAGAGTTATTCTTTTGCTTCTTTATTTCATTATTCGCTTCATTGAGGGCTTTATCAGACATTGGTTTCTTTTATTTTGTTAAACATGCCACAGAATTTTTCAAAGACTTCTTTTTTTTCATTTTCCTGTTGTGGGCTGGATTGTATCTTAAAGCCTTTGCTTTCAACAAAAATCAATTCAACATTTGTGTAATAATTGATCTCGTTCTTTTTATAGACAATAATTGTTTCTTTTTGCACTTTCAAAATCGTGGCCAGATTCTTTGTCCATAAGAGCTCATCATCCTTTGCCTTTTGAAAGTATCTCGAATCTTCTACCAGCCGCAATTCTTACTGCGAAACTTGAATTCTACGGTTTTTTGTCAAAGATTCAGTAAAACGATAGCGACCATCGAAAGCCCGATCAGAAAAAACTTTTCTCTGCCCAAGGGTTCACCCCAGATGAAACGGTCACAGAGCATCGAACCCGAAAGAACAGAAATTGACATGGTTGGAAATGCAACGACAGAATCTACGGTAGAGAGAGCCATTAAAAAAAACAGGCTGGTTAACTGATTTGGAATTCCCAGCAGCAGGCCGATGCCTATAACTTTTCCCGAAAAGCTCAGGCGAAGATAACGAGTTAAAAGAGCCGACAGCAAAAAGGCGGTAAAGAATAGTGTTGCCAGATACAGTTGCTTCCCGGTTTCTGCATAAAAATTATAAGCCTTACCCACAACGCTGGAAAAACCAATTACAAAAAACAGCACAATAAGCCAGCTCATAGCTTTGGCGTTAACCCTGGTTTTGCTGAAACGTCCTATTGAAACCAGGGCTACAGCCATAAGAATCAGGCCAATCAGTCGGTAGTTAGTAAGAGTTTCGCCAAACCAGAAAACCCCTGCTATTACAGGTAAAGCGACCGAAAGGCGCATTACAGAAACTGCAATAGAGATGCCGCAGTTTTTCACGGCTTCAAAATAAAGAAGAAAGCCACCCACATAAAGAATAGAATTCAGCGCTCCCAGCGGTATGTCAAGGCGGGTAATCTGCATGCTGTCATTGCTCAGGCACAAGATAACGGAAACCAGGGTAGCCTGAAGATAATTTATCGTCATAACCGGCAAAAAAGGCAGCCCTATATGGCGCGAATAACGCAGAATGTTGGCTATAGCCAGTGAACAGATTATAGAAAGAACCAGCCAGATCATTGCCAGATAATAACACATATCGGTTACTATTTTTTTATCTGGCACGCAAAAAAGCAGCCCCGGTTAAACGGGGCTGCTTTTTTCTAATTTTTACAATTTACGGGATAGTTTTATTATCCTGACAAATTGTTATTCGATATACTGAGATATCTGTAGATCAAGAAATAGAAGACCCAGTAATAGAACCCAAAAAAGGCCCCCATGCAAAATAGCCTATATCTGTTACGCATGAGATTTATCCAGAATTCCGGGTTATGTTAAAAGTTGAGCTCATTAGAACAGGCAGGCTGGTAGAAACCGAAATATTTTCCTGCGGCTTATTGCAGTAGTTTGATACTTATGTTTCTGAAGGTATGCAGGGGTTTAAACTCAGAGCAGCTTTTGAGACCGGTGATTTTGCCGTTTTCCCTGGTGATTTCTCTGCAGGTGCCGCAAAGTCTTTCGACCGGGTTATAAAGATTCGCATATACAATTTTTCCGTCTTTTTTGTCTATGCAAAGATGGACATCAAAATATTCATATCCGTAGGAAACGGCAAATTTATTCTTGTCAGGCATTCTTGAGACCTGAACCCAGTTATTATTCTTTCCTTTTACCACCGGTTTTCTCATCCAGGGTTCGGGCAGGTTTATTCGGAGATCAGACTTAGGAGGAACATGCTCTACTCTAAGCATGCTCAGAAGTTTGTTGAGATCCCGGTAGGTTACAATAAAATCGAGGCAATCTTCGGCAAGGACGTGATAATGACCGTCTGCCCATGAAGATGGTTGGTTATATGGCAGTCTGATTGCTTTGCCAGTTTTGATTTCTTCGAGTTTGTCCTGAAAAAGCGCCGGATTTAAATCAACATAAAAAGTCATTAAATCAAAAATTGGCCCTAATATCTGGTTCCGAATTGCCGGTTTTATTTTGGTGATATCTGGTATGGCAAAATTGAAATCAGGATCCAGAGACAGGAAAAATTCAAAGTCCTTCATTGAGGAAAGATCGATTTTTTTACCGTCATAAATTAAAGAAATCCAGGTGATTTTTTCAGTCCATACTTTTCCCGTTTTCAATACCTGGTGACGAGAAATGGCGCTATATATGTGACCATCGTTAGATCCATCCATTTTATAGTGGAAGATCTCCCCTTGCTGGTAGCCTCTGTGGGGAAATGCAAACCCAAGAACGGGAAGCAGAACGAATAAAAACAAAGAAAAAACGATGCCCGCTTTTTTTAAAGTAAACTTTTTCAAATTTTCCTCCATGCTGGAAATGCTCTTAGAAATCAATAAAGGCGTTGTTTCTAATTACGGTAACATAGTTTAAGTTATGATCGATATGACTTTAATTATGGGAAAAGATTACTTGAGTTGCTTTTTGCTCCTGGTCAGAAATAAGTAAATTGCAGATTTGCCATATCTTCTGAAATTTTAGTAAGTTATCAGTGATGGCACCAGTTTTCTTAAATTTTTGCTTTTATTGCTGATATGAATGAGAACATTGTCAAACTGTAGAAACATAAAGGAGTAGTTTTGTCTAAATTAGAAGAAATCAAAGATCTGGACTGGAAAAACATTAACTGGCGCGAAGAGTTTAAGAACAATATTAATTCTGTTGAAAAGCTCAAAGAATATATAGAACTAAGTGAAGAAGAGGAAAAGCAGCTTAGAGAAGTCGTTGCAAATCACCCCATGAACGTTAATCGCTATTATTTGAGCCTTATCAATCCAGAAGACAAGAACGACCCGATCAGGAAGCTCGCCATTCCGACAGCCGAGGAGCTGGTTGTGGCAGGCGCAATGGGAGAAACTACCGGAGACCCCTACGGAGACGACAAACACAATAAAGGAAACGGGATTTTGCATAAATATCCTTATTCCGCATTAATTGTGGCTACCGAATATTGCTCAATGTACTGCAGACATTGCTTCAGGAAGCGTCTGGTCGGGCTTTCTACCGACAAAATTGTCGAAAATTTTCAAAACGCATCCGAATACATTCGAGAGCATAAGGAAATCAAAAACGTAATTATTTCCGGCGGCGATCCATTGACTATTCCGACTAAGAAATTCATTGAAATGCTTGAATCACTTGTTGATATTGACCATGTAAACTTTGTCAGAATCGGTTCGAGAATTCCGGTCGTATTTCCTTCAAGAATGTTTGATGAAGAGCTTTTATCTTATTTTAAAGAATTTAATCGCAAAAAATCTCTTTATCTGCCAACCCATTTTAATCATGAAAAAGAATTAACCGAAGTTGCAAAAGAAGCGGCTCTTAAAGTGCGTGAAACAGGGGTAACAATTAATAATCAGGCGGTGCTTTTAAAAGGTGTTAATGATAGTGTTGAGGCCATTGAAAACCTCATGAACGGATTGATTAAAATTGGAATAAATCCTTACTATCTATACCAGTGCATGCCGGTCTCGAGAGTACGGCATCATTTTCAGGTCTCCCTCAAAAGGGGCATTGACATCGTTGATGAAGCTAAAGAAAGACTCGATGGCTATGCAAAACGATTCAAATTTATTATGGGCCATGACAAGGGTAAAATTGAAAGCAAGCCCAAGGGGTATAGATACAATCTTGGAAGAAACAAGAAAGGCATTAAAACTTTCAGGAGAAAATGGTCCATATGTGCTTGTTCCACATTCAATGTCAGGTTTAGAAGCAATTTACTGGGCTCAAAAATATCCTGATGAGGTAAAAGCTATTATTGGACTTGATCCAGGTATTCCCGATGTTTATGAACAATCCTCAGACCTATTATCTCAAAAAACCAGACTAAATTTTATGTCTTATGTATTAAGAATAGGTTTGTCAAGATTTATGGATGGAGGAGGAGTAGAAAAAAATCTACCTTTAATCAATTCTAAAGAATTATCAATGGAAGATCAAGATAAAATGATAGCAATTTTTCATAAAAGTTCGATAACGAAAAATATGTTGAATGAAGTTGATTATATTCAAGAAAATGCCGAAAAAATAAAAGCCAAAGGTGTTCCTGTTGATACCCCAATGTATTTTTTTATCTCTGATGCTAGTGATGTTATGATTCCAAATTGGAAGGAACAATTGTCTAGATATGTGGTAAATATTAACTTTGGACAGTTTAAATACCTTGATAGTTCTCATTATGTACATCATGAAAAATCTGATATTATAGCCAGTGAGGCAAAGATA
>JBNJGH010000187.1:0-5617 GCA_051747585.1 Candidatus Rifleibacteriota bacterium | reverse complement strand
ATTACGAGCACGAGCACGAAAATACTGCAAATAAAGTTGAATTTATCGATACCGAGACCCGATGGCGAGTAGCGATACCGAAGTTTTCTTTGTGGGCTTTGTGTCCTGGCGGCTTCGTGTGAGGCAAAATTCGATTACGA
Source organism: Candidatus Rifleibacteriota bacterium (assembly GCA_051747585.1). Taxonomy (GTDB): domain Bacteria; phylum Muiribacteriota; class Ozemobacteria; order Ozemobacterales; family Ozemobacteraceae; genus DYKG01. The sequence continues at coordinate 5,477 of JBNJGH010000187.1, read as the reverse complement.
GCACGAGCACGAGCACGAGCACGAGCACGATTATAATTTTTTGCGGCGGGCAGGGCAATGGGATATACTGGCGGGGAAAGGAAAAACTGTCTTGAACAACATCAGGCTTATAATTTCTGAACCTGCGTCAGGCAGCTGGAATATGGCAGTTGACGAAACTCTGGCTCAAAGTTTGTCAAATCGGCCGGCGAATTATAAGGCATTCATAAGATTTTACCAATGGAATCCCGCCACCCTTTCATTCGGTTATAATCAGCCCATAGCAAAGCTTATAAAAACAGCGGAAGTAGAAAAAGCCGGGTATGGAATCGTAAAAAGAAGCAGTGGCGGCAAAATGGTTTTTCACAACCATGAATGGACCTTCTCATTAGGTTTTATGGTAGATGACCTTAAAAAAAAGAAGAAATCGACTTTTCTTGAGATGTTTACCTATGCACTTGAGCCATTGTTAAATGGGCTGCAAAAACTTGAAATTCCCGCACGTTTTTCTGACAACAAAGAAATAAAAAGAGGAATCAATAAAGCCGTTCATTGCTATGCAGCTGCTGCGGGGCATTCTATTTTTGCCGGCGAACAAAAGCTTATCGGGGCAGCAGGCATTGTTCGTAAGGGTGTAATGAGCATTCATGGCTCTATTCCGGTCGAAGTAAGTTTTCCAGATTCTAAGATCTTTTTCGGCAACAGAAAGATAGACGATGGTGTAAGCATGACATGCTTAGCTGATTTCTTAGATCAGGAAAAAATAAAAACTCTGCCAGAGCTAATCGCAACAGAATATGAGAAATTTTCTCAAGATAAGGTAATTAAATCAAAGCTATCTGTCGAAGAAATTGCAATCGCAAAAAAACTCGTTCACGATAAATATTCTCTTATTGACTGGAAAGAAAAACAAAACAAATTAAAAGTAACGCAATTATAAGGCTTTGGCTAAAGTAATTTGTTGCATAATTTATATCAATTGCTTATTCTTTTAGGTTAGACTATATTAAGTCAGGTAGTTAAACAGATGACTGTAGAGGTAATAAACCTGCCGCGAGGTGGTACACTGATAAAGACCCCTTCAGGGTCTTTGCAGATCGGTGCGCCTCCGGAAACAATAAAAGATTCGTTAAAGATTCTGGGTGATGTTCCAGATACTTTTGTGGTTCCCAATAGAATGTTTAACGCTGATCGCGGTGTTTCTCTGGCTGACTTTGAATTTCCCTTTTATTTCAACTTTTTCTTGAAGCGCAGAGCAATAAATCTTATCGGGCAACGACACCAGATAGAAACCATATTGAAAGTTATGAAAGAGGCTATTCTGGGGCCGGACAACCTTCAACTTATCAGAGAATATCCTTTCGGCATAAATCGTGATTTAGTTCCCAACCTCAGGGCAGAAATGAATTTTTTTCGACCCGATTCGCTGTCGGGAAAGAAAAAAGCCGAACTTTCTGACATGGTCTGCGGAATAGAATGGGGCCCCGAAGGGCGCGTGCCGTTTGGTGACGTTGCCCTCGAGAGAACTAAAGACACGTTAAAAGTGGTAGACGGAACAAACACCTTGGCAGAGGTAAATCTCGACATAAGCTTTGGCTCTGACCCTGTAGCTGCCAAGGCAGAAAAACCTTTTGAGCCACCACTTTTCGGAGTTACGGTAATTGGTTCAGGTTCAGGTTTTGACGTAGAAGATAAAACAAGCGGTTTTATTTTATGGGTAAACCGTCGAGGCATACTGGTTGACCCGCCGGTTGATTCAACTTATTGGCTCAAGGCCATGGATATAAACCCAAGATTGATTAACGACTGCATTCTGACTCATTGCCATGCAGACCACGACTCGGGAATATTACAAAAGCTTCTCGAAGAGAAGAAAATAAATCTTTATACTACCGAATCGATTATGGAAAGTTTTGTAAGAAAATACCAGGCTTTGACCGGGCTAAACCACAAAACTTTCATGAATCTTTTCTATTTTCACCCGGCAACCCTGCAGGTTCCAATAAGAATTCACAGCGGTGAATTCAGATTCTTTTACACCTTTCATTCAATACCCACAGTGGGTTTTGAAGTATATTTTCAGGGAAAAAGCTTCGTATATTCATCCGATTCTCTATATGACCCGCCGACATTCAAGCAATTGTTTGAAAAGGGTGACATAAACCGTTACCGAATGATAGAGCTCAACAACTTTCCCTGGCACCATAGTGTAATTTTTCATGAAGCCGGCATTCCTCCGCTTCACACGCCAATGGAAAACCTGGAAAATTTGCCCGAACCGGTTAAAAAACGAATTTATTTAATTCATACCTCAGAAAAATCCATTCCCGAAGGTTCTGCTTTACAGAAAGCCCCCGACGGGAGCCAGGAATCTTTAATAATTCCGGTTACGCCACCTCAGAGCAACGAGGCTTTAGAATATCTCGAAGTTTTAAATCACATTGATCTTTTCTGTGGCCTGCCAATAGAGAAAGCCAGAGAATTTCTTACTTTGGTTAAGGTTGAGCACTTTAACAAGGGCGATTATTTAATCAAGAAAGACACTGTCGGCGACAGATTTTTCATGATAGTTCAGGGTAGAGCCAAAGTTGTCAGAGAAGGCCAGACAATCAAAACCTACGCGAATCACGATTACATTGGCGAAACCTCAATGATTTTAAACCTGCCCCGTAATGCAGATGTCATAGCTGAAACCGACATGAAAGTGCTGGTAATGGATAAATATGACTTTTTATATTTCATACGCGGGTCAGAAATCGCCCGCCAGATGAAAATCATTGCCCAGAACCGGGAGTATGACACCTGGGATCTATTCGACAGTGTTCCGCTGTTAAGGTCTCTTTCTGCAACTCAACGCACCCAGCTGCAGGGTATAATGACGAGAGTTCGCTACAAAAAAGGCGACGTAATCGTTGGCCAGGGAACTACCCGCGATAATTACTATTTTGTCGATTCTGGCGTTATCTCGGTAGAGCGCTATAAAAAACCGATCTTAAGAGCAGGGCGAGGCAGTTTTATTGCTAAGATTTATGCTATTCCGCGCAGAGGGGTTCATAGATTTTCGATGGTAGCTGAAGAAGATTCGGTTCTCTATTCAATAGATGTGATGGAATTTTATCGTTTTCTGGAAAATAATCCCGGAGTTTTTCTTGCTCTGCGTGAAGCCAGAATACGCGACACAATACAAACCGCAGGCGAAGTAAAAAAAGACGACAAACCACCCGCCAAAAGCAAAACCGCCGGGTAAACAGCCGGCGATAATTAATAGCTGACAGGCAACCCATTTTAACGATATTATGTAACAAACAATAAAAACACGGAGATTAAAGTTGCATATTTTAGAACTGAGCCTGCCGCTGCAAAATCCGGTGCTCATTTTTTCCATAATTCTTTATATCACTCTTTTAGCGCCTATTTTGCTCGACAGGTTCAAAATACCCCATCTTATAGGAATGATACTCGCAGGCACCATAGTCGGGCCCCACGGTTTCAATCTGATGCTCAGAGACAGCAGCATAATACTTTTCGGCACGGTGGGGCTTTTGTATATAATGTTTTTGGCCGGGCTGGAAATCGATCTGGCAGATTTTCGCCGCAACAGTGGAAAAAGCGTGGTATTTGGCTTGTATACTTTTGCTATTCCCATGCTTTTGGGGATTCCAGCCGGGATTTACTTTCTGGAATTCAGTCTGACCACTTCTATTCTTCTTGCGAGTATGTTTGCATCGCACACATTAATTGCTTACCCGATTGTCAGTAGCTTTGGGGTGAACAAGAACCGTGCGGTAAACATTGCTCTTGGTGGCACCATGATTACCGACACTCTGGCTTTGCTTGTTCTGGCCGCAGTAGTTGGCAGCGTAACCGGAGGAACGGGCAACGAATTCTGGGCAAAACTTTTTGCTTCACTATTTGGCTTCGGATCAGCCGTTCTGATTATATTTCCATTTGTCGGACGCTGGTTTTTAAAGCGCTATAACAACAATATAATGCAATACAACTTTATTCTGGCAATGGTTTTTCTGGGTGCGTTTATGGCTGAAGCAGCCGGATTTGAGCCCATTATCGGGGCCTTCCTGGCCGGACTGGCGCTTAACCGACTGGTACCCAAGACCTCACCGCTGATGAATCGAATAGAGTTTGTCGGAAATGCCTTGTTTATTCCGTTTTTTCTTATAGGAGTAGGCATGCTGATAGATTACCGGGCTTTCTTCAAAGATTATGAAACAATAAAAGTTGCCCTGACAATGTCTGCAATTGGACTGATTGCCAAATATCTTGCCGCTTTGGCTACGAAGAAAACCTTCAAATTCAACAATGGTGAAATGCAACTGCTTTTTGGCCTCAGTAGTGCCCAGGCAGCCGCCACTCTTGCAGCAGTATTAGTTGGTTACAATGTTGTTTTAGGCACAGGTGCCGACGGAGAAAAGATAAGACTTTTAAGCGAAAGCGTCTTGAATGGAACCATTCTTATGATACTGGTGACCTGTACCGTCGCTTCTTTTTCTACCCAACACGGAGCAGAAAAGGTTGCCATTGAAGAATCATCGGAAAACGATGACCAATCTCCAACTTCTGAAGAAAGGATTTTAATACCCATAGGCTATCCCGAAACCGCAGAAGAGCTGGTTCAATTAAGCCTTACTGTAAAATCAAAACACAACAAACAGGGTCTGTATGCTCTTACAATTATAGATAACTCAAGCTATGACGAACTTGCCGAAAAGCAAGCAAAAAAGATACTTGATACCGCCAAAAAGGCGGCCTCAGCAGCAGACACAGAGTTAAAGGAGCTACTGCGCTACGATTTAAACCTTATTAATGCAATTAGCGGAATCTACAAACAGCACAAGATTACCGATATCATCCTGGGTTTGCACCACAAAAAAGGAATCTCTGACTCTCTACTGGGCAAGCTTACCGAAGGGATTCTTTGCCAATGTAATGCAACTACGATGATCTATAAATCCACCCAACCCCTCGCAACTATCAAACGCGATATTATTGTTGTGCCTGAACATGCTGAGAGAGAAGTCGGATTCCCTTTCTGGATGACGAAAATATGGAACATTGGCAAAAATACTGGCTCAAAACTGGTGTTTTATGCTTCAGAACGCACTAACCAATATCTGCGCGAATTACATCGCAGGTTTCCGGTTGAAGCTGAGTTCAATGTTTTTGAAAACTGGGATGACTTTCTTATTTTATCGCGGGATGTCAAAGCCGACGACAATCTGCTCATCGTTATGAGCCGCAAAAATCATTTGTCTTATAACCGGGCAATGAACAAAATACCCCGTTATCTAAACAAATATTTCACTGCCAACAATTTTATCCTTATTTATCCGATGCAGCTTGGAGTCGCTTCAGAAAACGATTATGAACTTTGGAACCCGTCATTTCTCGAACCATTGATGGATAACTTTTCAAGACTCGACGAGCTGGGCCGCACCATTGTAAAACTCTTCAGCAAAATCGACCGCGACAAAGATTAAATA
>JBNJGH010000186.1:0-5639 GCA_051747585.1 Candidatus Rifleibacteriota bacterium | reverse complement strand
CCAGGCTACTTGAAGAACCCGCTCCTTTTTCACAGGCTGACGGTGCCATTTTCTGGCTGGCCGAATCAGAGTATCGACAGAAAAATTACGTCAAATCTATAGGCTATTACAAACAGGTTCTATCTGATTTTCCCAACAGCATTTTTCGCGACCGTGCCGCTTACGGACTTGGCTGGGCTCACACCCTGAACAACGATCCCAAGTCAGCCGTTGAGGCTTTTGCGCTGGTGAGCAAGAAAGATACCAGTCTCTGGATAGATGCCAACTTCAAAAGAGCATTTTTAATGGTCAAATTTAACATGAACAGAGATAAAATGATTCGTGTTTACGAAGAGCTTTTAAAAGAAGGCCGTCTTAAAGACGAACAAAAATTTGAAGCTCATCTGCAGATTGGTATTGCCAAGTTCAACAAAAGCATCTATACCCAGGCGATACCTCATTTTGATAAAGCTCTTGAACTTGCCAAAGAAAATAAAAAGCAGTCTATTCTGTTCTACCTGGCTGAATCTGAGTTCAGACTTAAAAACTTTGCCGATGCCGCAAGCGACTATGCAAAAGTTATTGCCATTACACCAGATAATACAATTGGGCAAAAGGCCGCCTATTCAATGGCCTGGTGCCAGATTAAACTGGGCAAACCCGAAGCTGCAAAAGAGCTTTTCAGCAACCAGGCGAAAACCCCGGGTTCTGTCGTCAGAAGCGACTCGGTTAAAAACCTCATAGAACTTTTAATGAATCAACATAAATATGAAGAAGCTATAGAATGGTCAGAAAAAGCACTGAAATTTGTTAAAGAACCATTGAAATCGCAAATTTCTTTTACCCGTGCCCTTGCCCTGTCGCGCACGGGAAACTACGAAAAAAGCCTTGTAGCGTTTAATGAATTTATTAAAGAATACCCGGACCATCTGCAAACACCTGAAGCAAAATATCAAGCAGGGCTGGTAAATATTTCGCTCAACAGATTCAAAAAAGCAATAGAACTATTTGAAATGCTTGATAGCGAAGATACAGAGCCAACATTGCGCGAGAAAGCCATTTACAGAATAGGTGAATGTTATTTTAATCTGGGTAACGTAAAAGAAGCGGGCGACAACTTCAACAAAGTTATAAAGCTTTTTCCCCAGGGAAATGCCAAATACGATGCCTTATATCAAATCGGCGAACTGGCCTATCTGCAAAACAGATACTCAGATGCGCTGCTTGCCTTTGATGCCATTTCTGATTCAGAATCCGAATTAAAAGCCCAGGCAAACTTTCGTGCCGGCGAGGTTTTAATGAAAGCTCAGAGATATCGCGAAGCCTTGAAACGCTTTAACAATTATCTGGAAAAATATTCTGAAGGCAAACTTAAAGAAGATGCAATTTTTAAAATCGGTTTATGCTGGCTTGAGCTCAAAGATGAGGGCCAGGCTCTGGCGGCGTTCTCGCAACTTATGGATGCCAAAGGATATTTCAGGCAGGAAGCCAGGTTTCAGATTGCCGAGATAGCCAGAAGTCTGGAGAATTATCCGCTGGCTATACAGCATTATAAGGCGATTCTCGCAGAAGACCCCAACCATCCCCTCGCCTCGAGAGCAAAAAGAGCCGTAGGTATCAGTCTGTATCATTCAGGAGATTATAAAGCTGCAATAGAAACTTTCAGAAAAGTTCTAAAAGAGTATCCTTCAACCGACGCAGCGATACCAGAGAGCAGATTATGGCTCGGAAAAAGTCTAATTGCAGCCAAAGATATCGACAACGGCATACTCGAGCTGCTGAAAGTCCCTGTGCTTTATCCCGACTGCAACTTTAAGCTCGAAGCTTACACAGCTGCTGCCAGGGCCTACAATCAAAGCGGCAATCTCAAAAAATCTCTTCAGATGTGGGAAGAAGTCCTGAAAAACAATCCCGACCAAAAGCTGAAACAAGAAGCTCTCAAAGCCCTGAAAAAAGACTAACCCAACATAACTACCGCTCAATTATAAAGACTGCTAATCTATGTAATAACCTACAGCACATCACTCTCGTGATTTTTATCACCAATTGCTTGACAAAGCATTGCTTTTATATAAAAGTTAGAAAACTTGATAATTTTGCAATAAAATATAAAAAAAAGAGGAAGGTAGACAACATGGCTTTAGGTATTGTCAACGTTTTCAGCCACCTGCTCCTGACCCTTTCAATGCTACTGGTAGTGGTTGCCTATAGGAGTGGCTCTGACCTGCTGGTCGCTGAAGACTCTCCGCAATGCCAGGCAAGAAGAGAAGCTTGAAGTCAAAGGCCTGATCCTTTTCTCAATCGGCTGGCAGCTGGTAGCTGTGTTTGGTGGTTTTACAATGCTTCACTTTGCAGGTATGGATCTGGAGAGTGCGGCAATGGCCAACAGTAGTGGAATTTCACACTTCGGACTTTTTGCTGCAATTCAGGGAGGGATGTTTGAAGCTGTTAACACCAGTTATTCCAGTGTTGGCCTGATCTCCTTTATTTTTGCCATGCCCTTTCTGATCCACCCCTTTGTTTTTGGCATGTTTGGTAAAGCGATGTCTGACGAAGGCAAGATGCCGACTAAGGCTCTGGCTGTATTGGCAATTGTCGGGATTATCGGTATACTGTATTCGCTGATAGCGCTGTAGGATTCATGCGACAAGACCAGTGCCGGCACTCCAAAACATTACAAGGAACTAGTCTTTGACCGGGGTGCATCTTATCAGATGAAAGGCATCTTTTTTGAATTTGAAAAAATAGTGACCGGGACGAGGCTTTTCATCAAGGGTTGCCGGATAAATTTTTCCCAGTGAACGAAGAGTATTGTCTTTCATGATCATCATATCAGTTCCGTTCTCAGCGGGGAGATCTGATACCATAAACTTTCGATGCATGCTCTCGTCTTTGCTGTCGACAAATTTTACTGGTTCAAATTTTTTCTTATTGGCAATATATTTGAAAATATATAGTCCGCTGGCAGGCCCGTAATAGGCAGAGGCAATTACTTCAGGAACCTTGTCTCCAGTCAGATCTTTTACTATAAGGCTTTCAGCCTTCCCGTCAATGTTGAAAGTTTTATCTTTAACACCAAGTCCAGGCATTTTTAGTAAGGTTTTTCCCTTTAATGTTTCGATTAGTATTCCAATTTCATCATTTTTAACAAATTTTATTGCCTGTAATTTTTCACCGAAACCCTTGATTTCAAACTCTACAGCTTTGAGGGTTTTAAATTCTGCTGGTTGCATTGCTGCGGCAGAGTCAGCGAAGGTAAGAATTATGCTCAATATTAAAAGACTCGTCCATATTTTTTTCATTCTTGTCACTCCTCGGGATCAGATATTGTACTGGTAGAAGTTGTTACTTCTCATTATACTTATAAGTTTTGAAGCATATTGGGGGTCAGTTGCATAACCTGCCCGCTGCAATTCTCTGGCAAACTGGTCAGGATTATCGCTGTTTCTCATGCACTCAGCATATCTGGAGTTTTGAAGCAATCTTGCGTGATCCTCAATGGATTCCATCCAGGTGTTATATTTCCTGAAGTTGTCGGTAATATTAACATACCTGCCATTAATATATTCCCGAGTAGGTACGGAAATAGAACCAGCCGGACCTGTTCCTTTGATACCAAACAGATTTTTTCCGTCACCCATGGTTGCTCTTCCCCAACCAGTTTCCAGAGCTGCTTGAGCCAGAATAATAGAAGCAGGAATGCCGGTTCTTCTTTGGGACTCCCGGGCTACAGGACCAAACAATCTTCCAAATTCAGATGGAGATAGCCTTCCGCCTCTGTAGTTTGCAAGCGCGGCTTCTGCCTCACTTGCTGATGCACTTGGAGGATTGGTGTTTGTGGTTCCGGAAGTTGAAGTCGAAGTCGACGGTGTGGTATTGGAATTTGTTGAAGAACCGCCGGGAATTTTTAATTCCCAACCAGGATAAATCAGATCAGGATTTTTTAGTAAAGAAGGATATCTTTCGTAGTTTAAATTAACAATTTCAGGCCATCTGGAGGCGTCGCCCAAATGTATTTGGGCAAGCTTGGATAGATAATCTCCTCTTACCACGGTAATTGTTCTAACCGAATTGCTATCTTCATTAGTATTTCTTTCAGTGTCACTTGCGCCTATGGTTATATCTATTTCGGTATTATTGGCGTCTGAACCGTCGGTTGCGTTAGGGTTTATCTCAATGGTAGCCTCTGAGAATGGATTATTACCAATTGCCTGATTGATTCCCATGATGCCGAAAATCGCAATAAAGGAAATCAATAGTTTTAAGCGGAACTTTTTCATCTGTGCCTCCTGGATGCCGGAAATTGTCTATAACTATTATACTGATAAAACAAGAATTAGTTTTAAAAAAGCGCCGCCCGTTTTCAGAGGATCGGGGAACACCTTATAATCACGGTTAAAAGAAACTATTTACCTGAATTTACGGCTTTTAGACAATCATAAGCAAAAAACTTATTTTCCTGGCATTTGAATCTTTTAGCAAACAAAGCTGCATGATAGTATCATTTGATGCTATCATAGTTGTATATGAAACCACCTTATGAAATAACAGCTGAAATTCTGTCGCTTTACGGTCAGATAAAAGAACTGCTGGGACAATGCAAAAGCCTACTGCTGGTTAGACCAGAAGCCAGCCTAAGAAGGCAAAACCGGATAAAAACCATACATTCCTCTCTTGCAATTGAAGGCAACACTCTAGATATTGATCAAATCACAGCAATAGTAGAAAACTCCAGAGTTTTGGGGCCTGAAAAGGACATATTGGAAGTTAAAAATGCAATAGAAGCATATGACAAACTGAGCCTGTTTAATTCTTCCTCTGTGAAAGACTTCTTAATTGCCCATAAAACACTTATGAACGGGCTTATTAAGAATCCAGGCACTTTTAGAACCAAACAGGTTGGCGTATTACATGGAACTGAAGTTAAACACGTTGCTCCACCACACAAAGTTATACCTGGCTTAATGAATGATCTTTTCAGTTACGTTTTGAAAGATAAGGATTTAACTATCATTAAAGGTTGCGTCTTTCATTATGAAATTGAGTTTATTCACCCATTTGAAGACGGTAACGGCCGTATGGGCAGGCTTTGGCACACTCGTCTCTTAATAGACGAAAATCCTATATTTGAATTCATTCCAATTGAAGATTCCATCAGAAAGAATCAACAGGATTATTACAAAACTCTTGCTATTTCAGACAAGGCTGGAAATTCTACAGCCTTCATTGAGTTCATGCTTGGGATAATTCTAACTACATTACAAGAAACTGTTTCAGAAACCAGACTACCATCAATAGATTTCGAGAAGAGGTCAGAGAACGCTTTATCAAATCTAAAAGGATGGTTCGATAGAAAAGACTACATGAAATTGAATAAAGGAATTTCTAGTGCTACAGCAAGCAGAGACTTGAAACATCTCCTTGAAGACGGAAAGCTTGAAGCGTCTGGCGAAGGAAGAATGACTAGATACCGAAAAATAGAGTGACTTGAAAAAAGAATACTCAGTCTAAAAAAGAATGTTCGAATTGATTCGCCACCAACTGACCCAGAAGTCCTTCTTCAATTGCTCCAATTTTATTTTGATTCGTTAATGAACTGCAAGCTTGCTATGGTTTCGAGCAATGACTACATCTATAAAATGTTTAAATTATGGGAAACT
>JBNJGH010000185.1:0-5675 GCA_051747585.1 Candidatus Rifleibacteriota bacterium | reverse complement strand
GATTGCATCCTCCTCTGCCGAATTTAAAACTTTAGATACCAACCAGGATAATGTTCTAGACGAAAACGATGATCCCTACCTGCCCTATTATCCTGGTGATGATGTGGTCGACTGGGTAGGTTTCAGTTTTTATCATTGGTCAAATCGTCTTCAAAGAGGCTATAACGAGGTTCCTTATCAAACGAAATGGGCCGAAGTAATCGGTATTGGCAACCCGATTCCCAATTTTCATGACGAATTTGCCTTAAAACGAAATAAGCCTATGATGGTGGCAGAAACATCAGCATTTTTCGACCCGACCGATTTAAGGGGCGGAGGTGCCAGTGAGATCGACATCAAAAAGGCCTGGATTAAACAGGTTTACAATTTAAATAACAATTCTATTCCATCACTTAAAAAAGATTTTCCCAATTTGAAAGCAATATTCTGGTTTGACATCGAAAAGTTTGAGAGCGAAACCAATACAAGGGTCGACTGGCGAGTTTCTTTCGACTCTGAAATTTCAGCGTTTTATTCCAGTCAAATAAAAAACAACTATTTTATTAAAGGAAATGATGCAATTATTATAAGCGAGTAGTTTATGCCAATACAGATAGATAAAAAAACTGAAGCAAATTTAGAAATAATAGAAATATCTGGAAGTCTTGATCTTCAGACAGTTCCTGTTTTTAAGCAAGAGGTAAACAATTTGCTTAAAAACGGCAAGGTAAAGATAATTTTCAACCTGGAAAATCTTTCGTTTATTGACAGTGCCGGTCTAAGTGCTTTTATTTCGGCCATGGTAACCACAAAAAAGACAGGTGGCATTCTGGCATTATGCTCAGCAGAAAAAACAGTAGCAAGGGTATTTAAAATTACGCGAATGGAAAAGGCTTTCAGAATTTATCCAGATATTGAAACCGCTATTAAGGAACTTGGCGAATGAGCCTGGTAGCAGAAAATAAAATTTTGCGTTTTCCGCTGCCTGTAAAATTCACCACCCTGTTTTTATTTATCTGCTTAAATATTTTTTTACCCCGGGCTTCAGTTGGACAAAATAATGAATCATTCAAAACCCGAATGTCAGTTGCGCAAATTCTTGCTGATAAAGGAAATTTTGACGCTGCCATAAAAAAATACCGCTCTATTATCAGTCACTTTTCCAATAATTCTTCAGCCAGAGCGAAACTCGCAAAGCTTTTATTCTGGCAGGGACAACTTAAAGAAGCTGAAAAGATCTTTTCAACCCTGGATTTCACCAAAATGGCCGCTCAAGAAAGAAAAGCTTTTATAGAGCTTTCAATCGCACAAGGAAATAAAACAAAGGCGGCAGAACTTGGGCAAACGCACTTAAAAATCAACCCGGAAGACCACTCAATGATGCTTAAAGTATCAGAGGTCTTAAGCTGGATATCAGAATATAACAAAAGTTTAAAATTCCTTTCCAAACTTGAAAATATAAACTACAAACCTGCCCGGGTTGCACTGGTCAGAGCTCAGGTTTTATTCTGGTCCGGACGTCACCAGAAAGCTTTAAATCATTTTAAAGAACTTAAAGCTCAAGGAATTGAATCTACGGATCTGTATATAATCCAGGGTGAATTCTTGATGGCGATTGCCAGCTTTACTGAGGCAATTTCCAGCTTTGATAAAGCCAAACAATTTTTGCATGAAGCAAATAATAAAAGCCTGAATTATTCTTCTCCTGACAGCCCTCTTTATAAAATAAAAAAAGGTAAAGCTTTTTCTAACAGTGCTCTGGGTAATAACGATAAAGCAGAAACTCTTCTTAAAGATTTACTGCAAAGCAATCCAGAACAAACAGACATAGTAATTGAATTAAATAGGGTTTTGCGCCGAAATAATAAATTGGCTGAGGCCATAAAGGTTCTTAAAGAATATGAAACAAAGGCAGGGAAAAACCAGAAGATTTTATTCGAACTGGGCGACTGTCATATTGAAACCGGCTACTGGCATAAAACCAGAGAATACTATACAAAGGCTGACCGGATTGCTTCTTTTACTCCTGAATTAGAACTTCGCTGGGCAAACAGACTTGCACAAATTCGAAATTTTCCTGAATCAGAAAAAATAATAAAAAAGCATCTGAAAACAAATAGAAATAACCTGGAGTTGAAAATAGAACTTGCATGGACAAAAGCAAGCATGGAGCGTTATGAAGAAGCGACAGGTATTTTAAAACAGATACTGCATAATTATCCCAAAAATCACCAGGCTATGCTTACCATGGCCAAAGTAAAGATGCTGGAAAAGAAATTTGATAAGGCAGAATTGCTTGCAACCCTGCTGAAAAAAAAGGGAACTTATAAGACAGAAGCCCAAAAACTTTTAAGAGAAATTTCTTCGCAACGTACCCCCAAAAAAATTGATTATAAAGAATCCAGAACCAGTAAAATAGATGAGCTTGAAAACCAATGGCACCAAGACCCCGAAAATTTTCGCATTAATTTCGAATTAGTACAGGAATTGGCCAATCAAAAAGATTATGATGCAGCTCTTTGTCTTTTAAACAATGTATTATCACTCTATCCCGGACACTATGTTGCAAGCCTTATGAAAGCACGTATTCTCGGCTGGGCGAAATATTTTAGCGACTCTCTTTGCAACTACAAAAGATTAAGCATGAGATATCCGAAAAACCCTGTTTTTTATAGAGAAGCCGGAAGAACTGCTTTCTGGGCAAATAAACCTGACTGCGCCAATTACTGGTATGGCGAAATGCTGACAAATCCTGTATCTGAAATGCTTTACCAAAGAATAGAAAGCGCAACCAGTTCATCAATATCAGCTGAAAAGAAATTAAAAAATCTTCTCAAAAAATCTGGTAAAGAAGGTTTTGAAAAATATGAAGATTTTCAAAACCATTTTAGATCTACCAGAAAAGAATTAAACGCTTCCAACTCAGAATTTATAGAAAAAAACCTGCTTGATTTATATTCAACCTATCTTCTGCAGCGACATTTTCATCTTGAATACCGGGGAAAGTTTCTTAATTCTCAACGAAAGCCCCGTAAAGCTCTTAAAGCATTCAATCGTCTTCTTGAAACTGAGCCTGCAAATCTTGAGGTTCTTTTCGATATATCGCAAATCATGTGCACTCTGGGACTAAATGATCATGAGCGCAGGATATACGATAAAATTTTGGGCTATGCCCCTGACCACAACCTGATTAGAGATGCATTGAAAAAGCTCGACGAAGACGAAAAACCAATGCTCAAATATAAATACTATTATCAACAGGAAAAAGGGCGCGGAAGTCTTGCTACCATGAGAATTTATGGTAGCCAACTGGTAGCATCAGCTTATCTTAACAAACGCTGGCAAGCCAGCATTTCCGGCAGCAGCAGATATTTCAGACCCGGCATCTGGAATGGAAGATTTCGTTCTATAGAAACTCAGCTGAAATTAAAAGGAGTACTTTCTGCCTACACTCGTCTCAATGCCGGACTCAGCCATAATAAATTTGCTTCTAATCATTTTCCAGGCCAGGTTACTCCCAGTTCGACAACAACCGGATTCATAGATATTTTTCATTCAATTCAGGATAATCTCAATCTTAATCTGGGATTTTCAAAAAAAGCTTTGTATCCAAATGACATTGCTTTAAGAGATGGAACAACTCTTGAAACGCTTTATCTTGGGGTTAAATACCCTGTCTCCAGAAAATTTGTAATTGGGGCACGATTAGAAGATGCAAAATATTCAGATGCAAATGAACTTAATGTTTTAAAATATGATGCCAGATACGATCTAACTGATTTTCCAGAAATTTTCAGATTGATTTTTTCGGGTGAAAATCGTCACACAAGCAACAAAAGTCTTTATGCCTATAAAAATGGCAATCTTATCGACATTAAATATCCTTACTGGACTCCTCAGAACTATAAAGGCAGAGGTATCGCTTTAGAATATTTTCGCGATTTATCAAAAACTCGCATTTGTCGTGCTGACAAGCATTACTTTTCTTTAATTTTCTCTCTCGGAGATGAAAGTCTTTCTAACCACAGCCGAAGAATAGACTGGCAATGGCATCTTGACTGGCAAAACGAATGGGAAGCAGAGCTTAGCGGCCATTGGCATGACTCTTTAGACTGGAAATCAGAGCGAGTTGATTTTTATCTGGGGTACAGATTCTAATGTTAAGAATACTTCGCAAATTGCCTAAAGCCTCATTTATAATTTTCTGCTTTCTGGGCATCACTCTTATTGCAGTCTTTTCGTATCTGATTGCCCGAACAACAATGTTTCTTTATTCAGATTACAATCTCATAGAAAAGTTTTTATCACTTTGCCTGCTTATGGCCGAATCATTTATTCTAGTTCATGCCTTTGGTTACTTTATAAATATGCTGCATCTGCTTTTGAGCAAAAAAACCATAGATAGAAGAACCAGACGGGAAAAGCTTGAAGGACCTCCCCCGCCTGTCGCCATAGTAGTCGCTTCTTATAAAGAACCCATTGATGTGGTAAGACAAACACTAACCTGCTTTTACAATCTTACTTATCCCAATAAACATCTCTTTTTTCTTGATGACACTCGCTATGATCTTGAAGGCCAGGACCCTGAAAAAATGCAGGCCTATCGCAAGCAGATAGAGGAGCTATGCGAAGAACTCGAAATTAATCTTTTCCGACGCCGCTGGCACGGTGCAAAAGCTGGTTTAATAAATGATTTTCTTGATTTTATTGATGGCAAACCGCCCGAAGGTTATGAATATACGCATAATGCAGTTTTAAAAAGAGAAAACAAGGAAAAATACATTATAGTTTTCGATGCTGACATGAATCCTCTGCCCGGCTTCGTAGAACCGCTTGTTGCCATGATGGAAGAGAAACCAGAACTGGCATTTATACAAACTCCACAATATTATACTAATTTCGAAACCAATAGAGTAGCGCATGCTTCTGGCCTTCAACAGGCGGTTTTTTATGAATATATATGCGAAGGTAAGAGTTTATCTGATGCAATGTTTTGCTGTGGCACCAATGTCATTTTCAGAATAGACGCTCTGATGGATGTTGGCAAGCTGGATCATACATCTGTAACAGAAGACTTTGCTACTTCGCTTAAATTTCACCAGAATGGCTGGAGCTCGGCCTATCGCAATTTTGTCTGCGCTTTTGGCATGGGCCCTGAAGATCTTGGAGGATTTTTCAAACAACAATTTCGTTGGGCTTTAGGCACCGTAGGATTGTTTCGAAAAATTGCAGGTGAATTTTTCCGTAATCCTTGCCAGATGTCTCTTTATAAATGGTGGGAATATTCCCTTTCCGGCACCCATTATTTTATTGGCTGGGCGCTTTTTATAATGTTTATCTGTCCTGTGCTCTATCTGTTTTTTGAAGTGCCGTCATACTTTGCCTGGCCTGGTTTTTACTTTTTGTTCTTTACTCCTTATATTGTTTTTTCAATGAGCACGTTTTTTTTCTCGATGCTACATAGAAATTATCGCCTTAAAGATGCTATTCGTGGGCAAATGTTACTTACAATTTCATTTCCCGTTTACATGAAGGCTTCTTTACTGGCAATACTCGGCTTTAAAGGAAGCTTTCAGACCACCCCCAAAAGCGGGAGCCAATCTTTACCTTTATTAGACATCTGGCCACAGCTCCTTGTAGCTTTACTGTCTCTTGGTGCCGCTGCTTATGGAATGGTCAGGATTTTCTATTTAGGC
>JBNJGH010000184.1:0-5680 GCA_051747585.1 Candidatus Rifleibacteriota bacterium | reverse complement strand
GCTCCCGACAGACCCGGAAAAGAATTTGTTTTCATCGCCAGCAAAGCAAAAGATTACACCTGCCGTGGTCTTGTAATGTAAACTGGTGATATAATAGGCTCCTAAGTGAACAAACCGATTTTGTGAAAACTAATGCGAAAGAAGAGATGCACCAAATGCAACTGGACTGTAAAAGCCAGCAAACCGAGAACAAAACCATTGCAGCCGAAAAAGATCTTATGCGGAAAATCTTCGGTCTGAGTAAAACGGCACCGGTTGATTTTAATGATGCGGGCTGGACAAGCCGGGTTTATATGTATAACGGCGGCGAGTTTGTTGCCAAGTTTCCTCGCTATGAACAGGTAAAAAAGGAATATGTTTTTGAGGCCGGTGCATACGAGCTCGTTGGCGACAATACCGATATAGACACCCCAAAGATGGTTGAAGTGGGTAAAGACTATTCATTTATTGCCTACCAGGGCATCGTCGGCAAGACTCTTAACAAAATTGCAGATCTAAGCGATACGGATAAAGCCAGAATTGGCGCGGCGATAGGCTCATTTCTGCGAAAGTTCCACCGTTTCAGTGTTTCAGGGTGCAATTCACAGACAGTTGAAGACGAAATAAATGAGTGCACAGAAAAGTTTGAAATGGGTCGAAGCGAGATTGCCAGAAGGTCTGACACAGCACAGCTGAGAATCATCGAGCGCTTTGTACACACGGGACTCCCGAGCGCCCTTACAAAGCTGGGCACAAGGATGGTTTTCTCACATGGCGATCTCGGTTACTGGAACATGATCTATCAGTCCAACGGCAGAACGGGTATAATCGACTTTGGCGATGTGGGTTATTACGATGAATCGAGAGATTTCGTCGGCCTGAGTGATGAAACAGTCTTTAACAGCGCGATTTCAGCATACGGGCTGTCAAATAATCTTGTCAAAAAAGCCGCCATAAGAAAACTGGTTCTGCCGATAGTTGAGCTGCCGTTTCATATCGGCAAGAACGATGCGGCTGGCGTTTCAACAACAATTGAGCGCACACACAATCTCTTGAGCGAATACGAAAGTATCGCATAACGAGTCCGGCGTTCTCACTCCCAGGCAACGCAATAATTATCTCTGCTTTTTTCTTTTTCTCCATTCAAGATAGTTCAGGGAAGCTTCAATAACTTTTCTTGCTTTGTCTTGGTTTGTCAATCGATAATCGTTTGTCCAATCGCTCACAGGCCAGGACATTATTTCCAAAGCCCTCATATTCGAAAAGACCGAAATATTGTTTTCAATTTCTTTTTTCGATGCTGGCAATTCTGATATATAGCCTTTTACCAATTCAGTTTCACACTGTAGCGCATAATTGGGAAAGTCCATGCCGGTATCACATATTGCAACACCCAGGTCCCAGAAAACGATTCCCTTGCCGCATTCTGCAAAGTCGATAAGGCAGTTGTTTTCTGTGCCGATTATCACATTGTTGCGATGGGTGTCCGAATGTATAATTCCTGTCCATTCACCCACATTCCAGTATTCTTCGAATACGGGCACACTTTCTTCTATGGTCACTTGTACCGTGGCTAACTCCTGTTCTGTAAACAGCTTTTTAAGTTCAGGATTTTGAAAATGTTGTGTGACCCGATGCGCATTCCATTGAGGCATATTGTTCGATGCTTTGCCAATGGTATGTTTATGAAAATTGGCAAGTGTTTGTCCGTATTGATAATAGTCTTTTCTGGATTCCACTTTTGGATGTTCGCCTTTTACATAAGATAACTCTATTCCTTTTATATTAGCCGTCAGATCAAGAATTCGTATCGGTTTTTGGCTTGGAAAACCTGGTTTTGCGCTGTATTTTTTTAGAAGGTTCCATTCGAACATTAATTGCTCAATGTCATCAAAATCTATATCGATGAGTCGGATAATAGATTTTTCGTTTACCATTAAAGTGATTGCATTTTGTCGATAAGATAGAACCTCATATTCATAAATTGGGTCGAGGTTTTCTTTTATTCTTTTTGTCCATCTCTCAAGGTATTGCTGCTGCTTCATTCAAAAAAAGATGTTGATTTATATTTCTCACAATGTTTGTTTGCTTTGATTGTTTGTACATCGCAACATTGTGAGGATAAGCACAATTGTTTATATCTTTTCATTTTTTTCCTTTTCATTGTAAACATTCGCCGCGAAATAGTTCCCATACACCGACCACAGGTCAAGTCGGCCTGTAAGTAAGCAGAATAAAGCATCTAGTTCCCAAAGGCAACCCTTTCACACCTTGCAATCATCCCTTTCAAAATAAAGCAGCCCCCCGCCAGTTGCGCGATGAGAGGTCATGCTATGAAAATTAGAATAAATCAGCAATTTACAGATCATAGAAATAGCTGCGCTTTTTGAAGACGCCATACCAGGCCATAAAGCTGTTTTTTTCTCCAAAAGGCTTTCTGACAAGCTCAAGTATCTCAAAATGCGGTTCAACAGCCTGAGAAAGAGCACGCAAACTGACTCTCGGATACTGATTTTCTTTGCGTTTTATCAGATCATCCGGGTTGTCTGCGTTTCCTGAAATTGTAAACCAGAGCCCATTATCAACAAGACTGGCGGCGGCGGCTGAAGCGAAACAATCAAGACCGGACTGGGTTCTGAACGAATGAAAACAGCCCCTTTCGAATATCACATCATATTTTTTTGGCGGGGCGGAAGTTAAAAAATCTTGCGCCATAAAAACAGCTTTCGAGCCAGACTTTTGTTTGCGCTCTTCAGCCAGGCGAATACATTCGGGCGAAATATCCATGGCATCAACAACAAAACCTTCACTGGCAAGCCACATTGCATTAGTTCCAAGGCCACAGCCAATCTCAAGAACACTGGCACCTTCTGGCACATATTTCTGCAAAAAAGGCAGAACTGACAGGCTTGGTTTTTCTTCTTCCCAGGGGTAATCTTTGCTTAAATAACGCCGGTCCCAGTCTTTTTCTCTTTGCTCACACGGCGAATTGACAGCGGCTGATCTGGCATTGCTCTGACCGGCTTTTTCATTAAGCTCATTCATTTTTAGATCCTCTTTACCCACTGCGAACGCCATTCAGGCGCAGGATAATCATCGGGCCAGAATTCAACCTGCCTGCTGATCAAATTATTGCTTATGGTGTGAAAGGTGATCGCTCTGGCACTTATTGTTCCGTCACTTACGCTCACGTCAGAAACAACCTGGTCACCTTCTGCAATCAGCGAATTTATTGTAAATTTCCATGCACCCTGGGCCGGGTAACTTGTGTTAATTTCTGCAAAATTTCGGCGGCCCGAAATAGCTTCACCAGACTGTGGCCAGATACATTCAAAATCATGTGCCAGCCACTCAGCAGCTTTAAAAAAATCGTTGCTGTTCATAGTTTCCCAGAATTTCTTAACTACATTTTTTGGTTCCATAATCATCCTTGCAATACCATAAACATCGAACCAGACGATTCTAACAGGCGATGAAAAAGGTTGCAAGGCTCTATTTATGAAACGCTGCCGACGATAAATCTCAGTCTCTTACTCAAACTATCATGGCCGGTCAACCGATTGCCAATCCAGGCTGAAGCCCCTCCAGATGGAGTTTGAGCTTGTTTTCCCCTCATTTGTCGCTACTTAGCCCCTGATTTTTCTCTGGCTGGGTGTTCTGCGGTACCCTGTGCTGTAATCGGGTTGTATGATCAGCGTTACAAGAACCCTGCTGTTTTTTCTGAAACATGCAATGTTGTATTAAGCGATACAGAAGCTGATTTTTGCGCCTTGTAAGAAAACCTGACAAATGAGAGCATAATTTGTCAGGAAAATTTTCTGTTGAATGAATATGCTGTCACTTATAACACAGGAAGGAACGATGATGGACTGGATTAATCGCCTGCAGAATTCTATTGATCATATTGAAAACCATCTGAATGAGGAATTGAGTATTGCCGAGATTGCCGAAACGGCATTCGTATCGTCATTTCACTACCAGAGGATTTTCAGTCTGCTGACCGGAATGTCTGTTGGCGAGTATATCCGCAAGCGTCGTCTGGCGAAGGCCGGTCAGGAAATTGTATGCTCAGATGACAGGATAATTGATGTTGCCATGAGGCATGGCTACGACTCTCCTGAAGGCTTCAGCAAAGCATTTACACGCTTTCATGGCATTTCGCCGGCGGGCGCCCGTTCTCCAGGAGTCAGTCTTAAATCTTTCAGCCCGTTCGTGTTAAAAATTACTATTGAAGGCGGTTTAACCATGGATTACAGAATTGAAACCAAACAGGAATTTAAAGTTCTGGTGATGAGCAGAAAGTTTTCGGCTGAGACCTCGTCTGCAGAAATTCCCAAGTTCTGGACTGAATTTTTCAGCAAAGGCTGCGATAGAATTGCCTGTGGCCGCTTTGGCATCTGCTGTCCGCCAGAAAAAGGCAGCAAAGAGTTTCAATACAGCATCGGGAGTTATCTTAATGAAACCGGCGTCGATTCTTCTGATGTGCCGGCAGGTTTTGAGATACTTGATATCCCGGCTGCCAGCTGGGCCGTGTTTCCGTGTGTTGGACCAATGCCTGACAGTATTCAAAACCTGTGGAAACGCATTTACGGCGAATGGCTGCCAACTTCCGGCTACGAATTGGTTCCTGGGTTTGATGTTGAAATGTATTCGCAGGGGGATGTAACAAGCGCAGACTACAAAAGCGAAATCTGGCTTCCGGTGAAAAAAAAGTAAACCTAACAATTCAAACTATGCCTGCCACACATACGGGACTGAGATTTCTAAGTTCGAGTGGAACAGAAATCTCACTGATTTCAATTGATGATCTTATTCAACTGAAAATAGCATCTGGAAGGCCACGTGATCTTATTGATATCAAGGCATTGGAGAGAATCAGGGAGCTGAATAATGTGCGAGAATGAATGGTTTAATGATGATGATCTTAAGGCTGCCCTGAAACTTACATACGCGCAACGTCTTGAAATGCTGCAGAATTTTAATGCATTTATTCTTTCAGCTATGAGCAAAGAAAACCTGAAAATCGCCATGGAGCTCCGAAAGTCAGGCTTTTGAGCTTCTGGCAAAGCTAGCATATCGCCGGGTTTGTTTTATTAACTGGAACCTGACAAAACCTTTTAAGTGAAGGCATCTCTCACTAAATGATTCCCTTCGGGAGTCATCTCTATAACTGGAATGGTCAAGTAAAAATAGACACTTTTTTAAGCGGCCATTGTTTTAAAGTCCTTTTGAGGCGATTTGCATCGGTGATTTATACCCAAGATACGAATACCCCCGGTAACAGTTGTTCTCAGAAAAATAAATCTGGCATCGACTAAATGCCCTTTTTCTCAGAAGGTCCTTGCTGTATCATTGGGTCGAGAAAAATATTTTCGAATACTATATCAACCAAGGGAACAGTATTAATGAAGGATTATATTCCATTTTATGGAAGCAAAGATAAGGATTTATTCGCAATAGAGCGCTATTCAATGGACCGAAGTGGCAAGGTTGTCGCCGCCCTTGATAAAATTCTGCCACGCGGAAGAGTGCTTGACATTGGCGCTGGAAATGGCTTTGCAGCCGAAAAGCTTGCTAGAGACAGGCAGATAACCTGCGTTGAACCATCGCCTACGCTTCCAGATTTTTCCAAGCCTGTAACCTGGGACAAGGATCTGGGGACACCTTAGAATGGTACTAAGTTAAGCGGCAAATTCTTTTA
>JBNJGH010000183.1:0-5830 GCA_051747585.1 Candidatus Rifleibacteriota bacterium | reverse complement strand
CCTCGGTGGCCTCAGTGGTTTAAATTCTATATTTGACAGAAAGAAATAAAACCAGAACTTTTTGTAACCAGCTAATAATAATTGACCGAGAATTCCTGTTTTTTTTAGTGGGCTTTGCGGTCAATTATTTTACATCGCCTCCAAAAAAAGAACGTATCTCACACCTGGAATCAAAGATGGCTTCGGTATAGCTATCAGAATCGGTTGTCGGCATCGAAACTAAGATAAAAAAATCGATAAGCGAAACCGATACCGACCCCGAATAGCCAAATCTTATGCTGCAGCAGAGGCCGGTTTTTCTGAGTTGGGTTTATCTTTAGAACTGCTATGATTATTTAAAAAGGTAACATTGTCACCAATAATTTCTGTTGTATAGCGCATTTCGCCATTAGCTGTCGCAAAGGATCGATTTTGCAGCCTTCCTTCAACCAGAACTGCTTTGCCTTTTGTTAAGAATTTTGCGCAATTTTCCGCAGACTTGTTCCAGACAACGATTCGAAAGAAGTAGACCTGCTTTTTTGCTTCACCTGAGTTTGATTTCCATTGTCGAGATACGGCCAAAGGAAAGATACCCAGGGTTTTTCCATTGCTTGTTTCTTTTAATTCGGGATCTTTTGCCAGGTTGCCCGCAACAATTACACGATTCATGCTTACCATTTTCTTCCTCCTGATAATGTAAAAAAATTAAACTTCATACTGTTATCAGGCGAAAAAGAAAAAAGAGAAAAAAATTAATAATAATTTTTAAGTTTGTAGTAAACCAGGCCAACCCACTCATGAATAGCTGCGTTAAGTGAGCGAAGATAGTGTCCCATTGAATAGTACAGGCCCTTGCTGCTGTTGCATGGTGCCGGCAATGTTTCCAGGCCAAGATTGTCAAAGACCAGTTTTGCGCGATAAATATGTGTACCGTTTGTAACCAGAAGTATTTTGCTTATATTTTGTTTTTTAAGTATTTCGCTAATATAATCAGCTTCGGTTTTTGTGGTTCTAATTCTCTCGCTCACGAGAATTTCATAATTGTCTTTGGGAAGCTCGATAAGATTTGTAAGGCTTGCCACGCACTTTGCTTCTCTATGTCCATTTATAGAGTTGAAGCCGGTGCTTATAAAAAGTTTTGGTGCTCGCTTGTTTTTTAATAGTTTTATTCCGTGCAATACTCTCTGGTAGCCGCTATAATTTAGATCATCCCCGTAGGTTGCTCCTGAAGCAAGAACAACTACAGCATCGGCATCCTGATCTGAGCTCTCAAGTAGCAACGGTTGACTGATAAAACCGCCAACAGGGAAAAATATACAGATTGTTAAGGTAATTAACGCCAGCACATTACCATAGAAAAAATAGATTGCAGCAGATTCGGTTGCTTTTGTTCTTTTTATGTAAGCCATCGCGGGTACGGTTATGGCAAAACAAATAAATGCAATGGCCCAGGCTGCTTCTATGGCATCATTAAGTTGTGGAACAGCCAGAAAGAAAAATGTTGGTAAAAAAAGCATTATTAACTTGATTGAAATTTTCACAATGTTTTCCTGTTTATGATTTGCGAGTTTCCTGATCAAATTCTATAAATTCAACACACCATTTAAGCATATCTCGACGCAATGAAAAGTGTTGATCTATTTTTTCTTTGCTTTGATTTTCAAGCATGGATTTTAGTTGGTTCTTAGCTCGGTAAAAAAGACTTTGCCCTCTATTTAACAATAAAATAAAATTCTGATTTTGGGTACGATTGATCAATCTGGAATTTACGATTTCATCTCCAAGAATTGCTGAGGCAAGAAAGCGATTTTTTATAACCATATCTACTTTTATATCAGAAGGATCGGGTGGAGGATTCAAGTGAGAGCTGATTCTATTTAATATTATGCCGCCTGAGAATGACATTAAGTAAACTTGTGCCTGAATAAGTCGGTAGGATTCGTTTTGTAGAACTTTGAGATCGAGGTCGATCAATTGATAAAATAAATTTTGATTTTCGAGACTTATTAAATCGATGGGAAACGGCGGAATATAATGGGGCAGATTTTTGAGCGATCTTCTTTTGCAGGAAAGCATAATTGCGTCGATTTCAGAGACAAATTTCTGGTTGAGAAAAATGTTTCTGCTTTCGATGATTTGTCTGGGTTCAACGCTTTTGTTGAACGAAGCCCGGTAACTTGCCGTTTTTTCAGAAGTTGCGGTTTTGCCCACTTGTCTAACCGGTTTGGTCTTAATTTCTTGGGTTTTACTTTCTACTATCGCTTTGGGACTCACAATTCTTTGGTTCCAATATCCGTAGATCATGATAAGAGCAATATATATAAGCGCGGTTAGAAACCCTGAAATATTACCGGTGTAGATGTATCCGCCCGGAATCGCAGCAGCCTGTTCAAGTATCGAAAAGAGACCGTCTAAACTGAGTGAAAGCCCGGGGGCCAAAAAAAGTCCGTATTCTGGGGAAAGAGCAGATACTGTTCCTACTGCAAAACCAAGCGGCAGAATTATAGCAAAAAGCCATGTTATAAAGGGATTAACCAGGAAAGCTATAATAGACAAGGAAGAAAAGAAATGTGCTGCAACAGGTATAATTGAAATGTTTGCTGCGAACGTGACTGACAGATATCTACCTATTACTCGCGGTATATGCATGCGAACGAGATAATACTCAAGCATCGGGCGCAGCAGTATAATTCCTGAAACAGCAGTATAACTTAAAACAAATGCTGCATTTACAATATAGCCAGGGTTATAGATCAGTAGAATAAGCGCTGACAGGCTGAGAGCGCGGATGGGTGAGGGAAAAGATTCGAGATGAAAAATTACGGCAGTGACCAGAAACATGAGCAATGCTCTTAGAACTGAAGCAGAACCGGTAGTAGTTAAAGCATAGATAACAAGGAATACGGCAGTTAAAATGGTGCGGGAAACCGGTGGAATTTTCAGCCAGTGCAAAAGTGCTGCCAGAATAAAGCTCAGCAACATTATGTGTTGTCCGGAAACGGCCAACAAATGTGAGACTCCGGTTTTACGAAAAAGTTGCCTGTCTTTGAAGTTTATAAGGCTCGTATCGCCGAGTAAGAAGCCGGTAACTACAGCAGCATGTCTTGAAGGAAGAACCATGTTCAGCCCGTCTCTTAGCTTTCTTTGAATTTTGCCGCCCAGAGTGCTTAGTTCATTTCTACCCGGAACATGAGTTAAATTTGAAGCTTTAAAAGAGGGGCTTTTGTTAGTCGGATCAAATTTGAAGATGCCATCGAGCAGATAATACTGCTCGGGTTCAGGTAAGATATTGGTTGATTTGACTCTGCAATAGACTCTGCCCGGAATAGAAATTGTTTGAGAAGCAGTAAAAAATTTGCATTCTCTTAAATAAAAAGAAACTGAGCCGGTTTTAAGCATTTTAAATTCACCATTCAAAATACCGTGCAACTGGCCTTTGCTTTCATGAAGCAGCTGGAACTCAACTGCGTCAACTTCTGGTCTAATTCTAAGATTGCCATAAAACAAGCCTGCACAGAAAGTTGCAACAATTAACAAAATGCCGGTGACTTTTTGACTTGTTTTTATAAAGGTGCTTAGCAGGGAAGCAATAGTCAAAAATGAAAAAAGAAAACTTAAATGCGGATTAAAAAGTTGAGAAAAAACCAGGCCGGCAATAAAAATTGCCGAAAAAAAAGGTAAGACTTCAAATTGAGACTTAATGACTTTGCCTGGCATTAAATTATTCTTCATATTATTAAAATTTTTATAATTTTTAGTCAGTTTAACTTTACTCCGTTACTTTTCAGGTTGCTGATTTTCTTGTCAGATATGCCTTTCACTCTGTCTTTTAAGCTGCGCCAATCAACAAACTTGCCATAACTTCTCTCAAGTAAAATTTTTTCTGCAGTTTTGGGCCCAATACCAGGACATAAGAGCAACTGTTCATAGTTAGCAGTATTTATATCAATATGGTTCGGTTCCGGCGGGCCATTTTGAGAAACATTCTCTATAACAGTATCAGAATCAGAAGAACTGATTTCAACTAAGAGCTCGCCCTCAGGTACTGCCTGGTCAGGATAAATAAGCCTGGGGTCTTTCAACGAGAATTGCCATATAAACGCGCATAAAAGAACAGCGGCTATTAGCAGTCGAGACTGGTTTATGATTTTATTAGTTAATTCAGGCATATGAGGTAACCCTGAGATACCTTTTTTAAACAGGCATTTTTGTTTTTTGTTGCCAGTTTTACTTGCTTTATTGTTTTAAGGCTTTCCATAGGAGCAGCTTCAAACTGTTTCTTTTTTAAAACTGTCCAGTGCCAGCCTCCATTTCCAATACAATAGTGTATCATAATCAGATCAGGATAATAATCAAAGATACTTAAAATAGTTTGGGGCATAAAGTTCGAAAAAAAAGTCTTATTATAATAGCCGACAGTTATCGGAATAAATGGATACAGGCAACTTAAGACGAGTTGTAAATCTTTTGAGCTCATACCATTGCAAATCGGCGTTGTTTTAAAAGCATTTTTTATTGTTGCAAGGCCGGAGTGTGGCTTGTTTCTATTTAATAAATGATCTTTCGCTTCAAGGGCGGCTTCTAACCATACGGCCGGCTTAAAGCTTTTTTCCTTGTTTTGCTTGTATAACTGTTGGGTAAACTTATTTAGCCACTTGTAGGCGGATTCTAACAGGCTGATACTGATGTCTGAGTTCTGGGCTTCAATCTGAGCCAGTCGGCAGCAATCTATGCCATATTCGCCGATTAGATCGCCATTAACAGCCAATTCAATTTGAAAGGGGTCGTTAAACAACTCTATATTGGGCTGCCAGATTTGCTGAATGCGTGACTTTAAATCGTCAACAAAATTTCTGCTATAAAATGAAACAGGCCATTTTCTGGCCTGTTTTTGTATACTTTGCGGATTGAACTGCACGATTAATTGGTTAAAATTCCCCAGAGGCGTTGTGTTTTTTTATTGTTTATTCCTGCGTCGGTGGTGGCAAAAAAGAGTAGTTCGCGGGCATGAGTTAAAATTGCCGGTTCGTTCAACGCTTTGCCACAGGCAATTAAAAATCTGATTTCAAATATAAAGAAGTCCCGATCCGTTTGCAGAGCATTCTCTTCAACTTTTTTAAGCTCTCTAAAGGCTTCTTCATACTCGCCTTCATTGTAAGTTTTACAAAGCTCCGAGATTTCTGCGGCAGTATTGACCAGTTGAACCAATTCTTTGTTTTGCTCTGGATTTGCCAGATTGTTTTGTTCTAATATGTTTTGGGCTTTTTCAACCCAGCCTGGTGCAGGCTTCAGCTTGAAAAAAATGTCATGGGCAGCAGTCAGGCAAGTGCTGATCAGCAGCTCTACTAATTCATCGGAGGTTACATAAATGTCTGATCCCTTGATTTTCCTGTAAAAGGATAGAGAAAGGCCAAAAGTATTCTTGGCGTTGGCAAAATTTTCGAATGCCTTGGTATAATTCTCTTTTCTAAAGTTCTCGTAGCCATCGGCCAGGTAATTTTCCTGGTTTTGTTGATTGCTGCTACCACTATAGTAAAGACCTGCAAAAATAATAACTAAAACAATCAACAGAACAATAATAAGCTTAATAAAGCCCTGACGATTCTTGAGATTATGCTGAAATTGAGTTTTATTCATCGTTCTCGGGTATGTCCTCGTAGGGTTGGCGATTCTTCTGGGCGGTTTCATCCTGTCTCATTTCTCTTGCCTGGTTAACGAACCAGAGAATAGCGCCCTGGGCATTTTGACTACCATAAATTATCTGTTCAAGATATTTGTTGCTCAGTTCCATTTTACCAAGTAATCGGTAAGCGCCTGCTAGAATATACATTATTTCAAAAACCCTTGATTG
>JBNJGH010000182.1:3607-5952 GCA_051747585.1 Candidatus Rifleibacteriota bacterium | reverse complement strand
GCCTTAAACGAAGCAAGAATCAAGGCGCAAACCAGCTCACGAGAAGAATACAAAAGCTTTTTAACAGATTTATCCTGAAATTTTGCTCAAATTATTTTTTCGGCAAAAGGCAGGGCTGTATAAACAATCAAGGCCTGAAGAATCTGCTCCTGGCTGACCCACTCGTTTACTATATGGGCGCAATCTTCGCGCCCGGGACCAAGCCCTAAAGTTGGAATTTTTGCCATGCCGGCACTGTACACTCCGTCGGTAGAAAAGGGCCATATTTTATCGACAGGCTCAACTTTCAAGGTTTTATAATAGACTTCTTTGAGGGTTTGGAAAAATTTATGGTCAGCACTTGTTTCCCAGGCGGGATGATCACAAGTCCATTCACTGGATTTTCCCGTGTATGACTTATCAAGATAAACCAGCGGAATAAATTCTGCATCTGCAGGCCAGTCAGGTGACTTTTGTAATCTCCCTTTAATGTCTTTCATTGAGCAATCAAGCGCGGTTCTAACAGTAACCTGTATTCTGACTTTATTTGGCACGAAACTGGTAGAATCAGGCCAGCTCTGAATATTTGTTGCAACCAGGGTGCTTCTTTTCAACATTTTTTCCGGTGCCAGGCCATGCTTTTCTCTTTCTTCAAGCTCGAGCCTTTCAATAACCAGTAAAGCCTTTGCCATTTTATAAAGAGCACTTTCTCCCGTTTCGGGAACCGAAGTATGTACCGCTTTACCCCGGGTATCTACGAAAAATTCGAGTTTTCCTCGCTGCCCCCGGGCTATTTGCATTTGTGAAGGTTCTCCCAGCAATACCATATCGGGTCTGAATTCAAATTCTTCACACAGGTCTCTGAATCCAAGACCTTCGCCGGCCTCTTCTTCTGTACAGAAGCACCCTACTACTACCCGGCTGCCTGAAAGCTCTGATTGTAAGTCCTTAACCATTCTCAAAGAAACAGCCATAGATGCCAGAGCACCCTTCATATCACAGGTTCCACGCCCATAAATACGGCCTTTTTTTCTTACAGCCTCAAAAGGAGGACTTTCCCAGCCGGTAGTGTTTTCTGCGGGTACCACATCCATGTGTGCATTATAGGCAAGAATTTGGCACCCGCTATTTTTGCATTCTTTTAGATATTTTTTTATTGCTTCTTTTGAGTCTTCGTTCTTATCGATATTATCTGAGGGAATATTTACTGCAATAATGCTGCCCCTGCTGTCTCTGCAGGCAGCAATTTCGTTCTCTCTGCAAAATTTCAGCAAAAGGTCCGCACAGTCTTTTTCCTGACCGCTGTATGATTTGCATGAAATCAAACCGGTCAAAAGTTGAATACAGTTTTCAAAATTTTCTTCAGAATTCTTTTTAATCAGTTCAATCAGTTGTCTTTCATTCATAACTTTTACGCTTTCAGTTTCATGAGAAACATAAAATTTTTACCATTGATAATTATCATGACATCTGGCACAAACCCATGGGTCGGAATGGCAGGCCCGGCATTTCTGTGGATTTGTTCGAGCGGCAATTCCATGACGATGTCTCACCCATGCCAGAGTATGATTACGGGGCTTTCTTGAGTGACACTCAATACATGAAGACTGCTCATGACACATGCTGCACTGCCGTGGATCTGCCCGATAAACAATTCCATGTTTTTTGATGTAATTTCTGGTATGATCTTCCGGCCTTGGGGTAGGATTATGACAAATTACGCAATCCTTTTTTATTTCGTCACCATTATGGCATTCGAGACAGTCTTCCATGCGTGAATTAATTTTATGACCGTCCAATGTTTCCCAATCGGTAATACCCGGATGGCATCGAGTACAATCATAGTTTTTGTGCTCTTCATGGGAAAAATTATAGACATCTGCAAGTCTGCTTCGCTGACGTTTAGTTTCACCCGGAGTATCGAGATGGCAAAGAGCGCAATTACTTTCCTCTCTGCTGCCAAAATGGCATTGCAGACAGACTTCTTCAGGGGGGCGGCCAAAACTTCCCGAAGTATGATTTTCGGGTTTTTGCATTTTTTTATTGTTCTGCCGAACTATAGGACTCTGGCGGAGCGGTTGCCAGCCGGGTGGCAATCCATCATGCCCTTCTTGTTGTGTCATACCTTCATCTGAAACATGACATTGAGCACAATCTACAGAATTCAACTCATGAGTTTTGTGAGAAAATCGCAGGTTAGCATCAGAAACCAGCCGGTCGCTTGCCCATAACCGGGTGGAATTTGTTATTAACAGTGCAATCAACAAGATTAATATCGAGTTTATTTTTTCCAATGACTATTCCTGCCGTAGTTTTAATCTATTTTATACTTTAACAAATAAAAGTACAAGATATCTACAGGGAAT
>JBNJGH010000182.1:0-3507 GCA_051747585.1 Candidatus Rifleibacteriota bacterium | reverse complement strand
ACAAATTTCACCCTTCTGCCCATAGACATTAGTTTCAATTTCAAAATGAGTTGTGTCGCGGTTAATTTTATAATCAGGCATAAGACTCTTTTGCCCGGCTTTAACCGCCTTGTCAATAACCAGCAGCATAGCTTTGTACAATCTTCGGACTTGGGTTAAATTCAAATCAGAAGCAGAAGAGTTTGGATTAATCTTCGCGTTGAAAAGAGCTTCATTGGCATAAATATTACCCAGACCTGCAATTTTTTTCTGATCCATTATAAGGTTCTTAATTGCCCGATTGCTTTTGCGGCATAAAGAAATAAAATGCTTTATAGTAAGCGACGACTCAAAGGGTTCTACAACTTTTTTCGGAAGCTCGCCGATTATTTCAACTACTCCAAATTTTCTGGGATCAAAAAAAGAAAGTATTCTTCCTGATTTTAGAGTTAGCCGCAAATGCTCATGCTTTTCATATTTTTTTCTTCGCTCTGACAGAACGAAGAAACCGGTCATCCCCAAATGAATATGCAGATAAGAGCCTTCTGTGAACTCAAAAAATATTGATTTGGCTCTGCGAAAAATCGTCCTGATTCTCTTATCGATAATTTTATCGGCCTGTTTCTTGTCTGGCAACTTTTTGCGCAGTTTTTCACAGCGCGAATTCCAGCCGACCACACTATCTCCAGCGAGCTGTTGATCGAGCGCAAGCACTATTGTGTTAACTTCAGGTAACTCTGGCATAGATTAAACATTTTACAACAATTTTGCTTTGCCTTGCTTTAGTTAGAAAACAAACAGGCCAAGCAAAATAATCAGCAAACCTGCAACAATCGAAATAATATTATATGTCTGCCAGCTAGTCGGGTTAACACCTTCGCCGGCCCAGAACGTCTGGCCGACTATAGAGTACCCCAGACCCCTGAGAGTATTGCAAGCGCCCCTGCAACATGAAAAAATTTATCATTAAAAAATTTTTCTGTTATCCCAATACTCACAAATGCAACGATACCAAACAATATTTTATGCATATATTTTGCAAGAAACTTTTTAGTATATTCAATCATAATTTTTTCCTTAAAAAATGACCTGAGTTTCGAGATAGGCGGTATTGTTTTCTGAAAACTGGCCAACCGGGCCAAGAGTTTCGGCCCCTTCACCATTAGCTTGATATCCCAGAACAAAAGTTAAATAATCAGATGTTTCAATAAATATTTGCGGGGTAATGACATATTCACCTGTAGTAAAATTCATCAAACTATTGACTTCAATTCTAAGTCGGTCGTTTCTAAAATTCTGTCTCATCTGCAAAGACCCGAGGTATTCAGTTTCTGCGAGCTGAAATGGAGTCTGGTTTTTCAGATCCGGAACATGTGTCATCATTGCCTGTGCATTAATATAAAAATTTCGTGGCAGATTTTTATCTGAGCCAAGTAATAAGGCATATTGATCACTAATGAACTTTTTACCGATTCTTCCATTTTCAAAAGAAGACCAGGTTTTATTGTGATAATAAGCCATCTCGAAGCGAAGCAGAAAATCTTCTGCGAGCTGAATATTGCCGTTCATTGCCAGTGTCTCATCTATCGGATATGTTCCTCTTATAATACCGGGTCTATCCTGACTTATAACAGGCAGGCGTTCTTTAAGATACATATAGTGCAAACGCAGCTCGAGCTTTGAAAAACTGGAGCTGAATTCTATGTGATATTGGGAATCAAAAGCCGAATCTTTTTCTGCCTTATAATCAGCGCCATTCAACAGTATTTCACTTGCCAGAGCTTTATGTATTGCATAAGCCCACTTACCATAAATTTCAGGAAACTCACTTGCGTCAAAATATGGCATATAATGCCCAGAAAGCTTGAAATTGCGATTAATGTACCATTCGGCTCTAACAGCAGGAATTTCTTTTTTATCGCGATTGTAGTCATTTGCCAGGCCATTGTGAAAACGCCTCGAGTTTAATTTGTCTACATAAGAAAACTGGTCGCCGCTGCCTATATTTTCCAGCATATAACCGATTTTAAAGTCAAAATCAGAGGCTTTAAAGCTGTAATAATTTTCTCCCGGAAAAATGACCCATTTTTTATTGTCATCTTCGGTATAATAGTTAAAACTTGCTCCGGCCATAACTTTCTGGCCATTGTTAAAGCTGCGCTCAAAATTTATACGGCCCTGATCAAACGATGAAAACTCATTGTATTGCCAGTTCCACCAACCGCTTATATAAGGTCGTTTAACCGTATCCTCATCACCCCAGCTACCCCAGCCATCTTGAGCAGAAACAGGCAGAGAAAAGCTGCATAAAAAAATAAACAGAACTATAATAGTCCTGCCTGAGCAACGCTTTTTAACAGCATTTTTCAGCAAGAAAATAATCTGTGTGCCTCCACTGTTTCTCTAAAAAATATCGACAAAAAACAGCAAGGCACAAAGCAGAATCTTGATTCAGATTTATTTTTCCATATTGCGAGTAGTAAAAGTATTTGCTGGAAGCTCAAGATCGTATTTTATTCTGACTGTTTCAAGAGTTGTTTCTGTGCCGCCCTCAAGATCTTTCATCGTTACTTTCTTCGGCGTCCAGATATCCTGAATTTTTTCAAGATCTTCGGCAGTCATGACCTTTACGAGCTTTTCGGGATTATTTTTGTCATACATTAAAGATTTAAGTATAACCAGCTTTTCTTTATCAATTTTGAGCACAACTCTATCATAACTGGTTTCATCATCTTTTTTCTTGATAACTATAGAGTAAACATCTGTATCGCCCAGTTTTTCTTCTTTTAAATCGCTGGCAACATAGTCATCTGCATGAATTGGATCCATGTCTTCGTAAGTAAAATCACTGGAGACAAATGCAACCCCATAATCTTTGCCAACAATTCTTCTGCGCTTTCTAAAAGCAGAAAGATAGATCCATTTTTTCTTTCTGTGATTTCTTTCGTTAACAAGGTAGGTTGTGTTGCGAATATCGGCGGGAGAGAAGAAATGAATAAAATTATCACGATTGACATTATCCTCTTTTTTCCTGAAAACGCCCATTTTTCTTTTTCGTGTAGGGCCATTATCGCTTTTAAGAATCATCAAAGAATCAGCCCTGGAGGTTTTACCTATATAGCGATCTTCAACTTTCTCTAAAAGCTCCTGGGCAGTCATAGCCTGGACAGAATCTGCATAAAAACAAAATGCTATAAACATTACTGCAACTAAATATCTTATTTTCATAAATCAACCTCCGATACTCTTTCTAACTTAATTTTACTCCCAAAACAAAAAAACATCAATGAGGTTTACTTTTCGTGGTAATTTTCTTTGTGCCTGAAGGCTTTTATGAGGGCTATTCTTTTTTAATAGCCCGCTGATAACAATTAACCTAAAATTGCTGCTTTTTCTCCAAATTCTTTTGAAAATCAAAATTTTCTTTATTAAAATGTGATTTAGAGCTAAGATTGATAGCAGGAAAATGACCACAGATTCAGGCAAAAATACTAATCAAAATAATTTTTTAAGCAATAAAATTCTTTA
>JBNJGH010000181.1:0-5988 GCA_051747585.1 Candidatus Rifleibacteriota bacterium | reverse complement strand
CTGTGCCATACACATTGGGGTTACGAGTAAAAGAGTGATTAGAATAATTTCGAACATAAAAAAAGCCTCCTGTGAATTTACTGTATTGTATAATAAAGCCCATTCAGCTTCAAATACAATCTTACAGTTTCAAATTCGCAGGAGAGACTTCGTTTAATTCAGCTTGTATTGCACGGTAATTTTTACCCAGGTTTCCTGAGGATCACCGTTTTTTAAGACGGGAGTAAATACCCATCTGCGCAAGGCCTGTGCACCATTGATCGCCAGTTTTGGGTCTATTGTCGAATTCATGGTAACCACATCGCCTACGGTTCCGCTGGGTTGAATGAGAACTCTGTAGGTTGCATTGCCCCTTACGCCTTCTTTGCGTGCCCAGGTAGGATAATCAGGAAGGACTTTTCTTAATATTCCGGGGGCGCTGAAATTTTCTCCGTTGCCGCCGAATGATTCAATTGAGCCAACCTCAAATAGGCCTGAGCCATCGTCCTTTTTGCTATCTTTCAAGCCTACCGAATCCGGAACAAAATTGTCGGGCATGGTAACTTCTTTTTCCTGATTTAGAAAAGAGTCGGGCATTAGTTCGTTTGCGGGTTCGCCCATATCAAGTCCGGCCAGTTCAGAATCGATCTGGTTGCTATCGCCCGGTTCAGGACTCAAATAACCTACCGAGTCAAAAGTAGGATTAAGATGGCTTGGTTTAATAGGTTTTTTTTCTTTTTCAGGTTGAACCACGGCAGGTTTGCTTTTAGTAACCGGAGTTTTTGCTTTTACCGGTGTTTCAATTTTCTTAACTGCCTTTTTCTTCTTTGTTGCAGTCTTTTTTCGGTTTTTAGTTTTTTTGCTGGTTTGAGGTTTTGGTTTTTTAACCTTTTTAACTTTTTTTACCGGTTTTGCTGCAGGTTTTTTCTTTGTTTTTTTTACTTTTTTGCGCGTTTTGCCTTTTGATTTTTTTGATCCACTTGTCTTTTCGGGTTTATTGCCTGAGCCAACTCTGGGTTTCGCAACCGGTGAAATGAGCTTAACCGGAACAACCTTCTTTTTTACGGGTTCTGCATTCACCTGACGCCAGGCAAAAAAGGCCGACAGCGCAAGAAGAATTGCCAGATGAATTAAAATTGAAAGCTTAATTTCTTCGTAGCCTTCAGATTTTTGCTTTTTAACTAATTTTACTGTTTTCATTTTACTTCGGGTTTGGTTGCAAGACCGATATTAGATGCTCCGGCTTTTCTCATAAGATCAAGAATACTGATAATGTTTCCATAATTTGCATTTTCATCAGCTTCAACCAGAACAGGGCGGTCGAGTGATTTTTTTACCCAGAGGGTAACCTTGTTTTTTAATACATCGCGGGTAATTACTTTGCCACTTAGTGAAATTTCACCCTTTTCGGTAATTTGAATCGAAAAGTTTTCGTTTTCCATTGATTGTGCCGTTGAAGCCTTGGGCACATTAACCGGAAGTTTTTCATTGTTATGGGCAAATGAGCTTGTGATCATGAAAAAGAAAACCAGCAGCAGAATAATGTCAATAAGATTGGTAACAATAATCTGTGGTTTTTGTTTCTTTTTTTCAGGCAGCAGCTTTTTCAAGGTTAACCTCCATGTTTGTTACCTGGTTAGCAAGATCGAGTGAGTAGATTTCTACCTGTTCTGCAAATTCAAGACTTTTTGATTCGCACCAGTTATGGGCAATCAATGCGGGAATACCAATCATCAACCCTGCTGCAGTAGTATACAATGCTTCAGAGATCCCACCTGCAAGAGCAGTTGGATCGCCTATGCCAACAGTAGAAATGACGGCGAATGAAGAAATCATGCCGGTTACTGTTCCGGTAAGACCAAGAAGGGGTGTAATACTGGCTATTGTGCCAAGTTTGCCCAGATGTTTTTCATATTTTTTCATCTGCACCATGGCTTCCTGGCGCATGACATCCAACAGGTCTTCTTTGTTGACGTCGAGGTGATCAATGCCCGCTGCAACAACGTTTGCCAGAGGAGTGTTTTCTTCGCGGCAGAGACGCATTGCATCTACATAGTTTCTTGAACCGAGAGCGAGTTTGATTTTTTTCATGAAATTAGCGGCACTATACTGATTACGGTAGTAGAACCTGATTCTCTCTATTAGAATCGCAAGGCCAATTACCGAACAAAGCATGATAGGTATCATTACAGGGCCGCCACTGGTAAACAGGTCAATTAAAAAGATGTTCTGCATTCTGTTTGCCTCCTAAAAATGCGCTTCTATACCGGCCAGGGATACGCGCCCTTCTTCCGGAACGTTGTATCTCAAGTCCTTTGCTTCGTCATACAGGTCTTTAATTTTTAGATATGCACCGAAACGATTGTTTATTTTGTATCGCAAAGCAAGATCAGATCTGGAATAATCGTCGGCTGAAAAAGCACCTGCGCCGGTCTGGGCGGTACGATCGAATTCAGCTCGTCGAGAAAAATCAATCATAAATTTATTTTCTGTATAGTTGAAGCCAACATCAAGTATTCTTTCTGGTTCATAAGATATATTGCGTCCAACGTCTTCAATTTCAGGTTTCTGATAGGTTGTGCTGATATTGAATTTAAAATTCTTTTCGATTTTAAAAGAACCTTTCAATCTGGTTCCTGTTCTTTTGGCATCGTTTATAAATCTAAAGTTAGACGTGAGCATAGCTTTTCCCGGATCATAGATATCAAGATATTCGATTGCATCAGATTCTTTCTGTTGGAATACTTCAATCCCGAAGGTGTCTCCTTTTGGAGTCTGGTAATTAACCAGCGCTTTGAAGTTTTCCTGTTTGGAGGCTTTTACGCCATTGGCCGCTACATAACGTGAAGGCATGAAAACTTCTTCGAAGCTGTCGTTTCCAAGGTCTTCGTCGTAAGCAATAATAAGCTGCCAGGGCTTTTGCCATCTGTAATCAAGATTAATGTAAGGGCTGGTATTGTCTTTATCCATCAAACTGATGTTTTTAAAGCCGAATTTCAACTCGGCTCTCTGGCTTATTTCATAATCTCCGCCAAGTTTAACCACAGATTTGGTCATTTCCTGGTCTGCTCCGCCGGAAACTGTAAATTTATCTGATTTTATCTCAAGGCCGGCTCTGCCACGAAATTTATCGTGCAGCTTTTTCAGATAATCAGCTTTAGCTTTGAATGAAAACACAGTCTGCTCTTCGTTAAAAGAAACATTGCTGTTGCTGATATCGCGTGATAAGGAATCTATTGAGGCTCCGGCCTTGAAAAACGAACCGTCTTCAAGGGTTGAGTTGCCTTTCAGCGAAAGTCTTTTGGCTGTGTTTTCCATGCCGGCATTCGGCGTCGGTATTGTTCTTGTTCCCCGTTCTGCCTGCTGTGAAAAAGAATATTCTCCATTTGCCGACAAAATATAACTACCTTCGCCCGATGAAGTTACAACGGCATTAAGGCTTGTATTCTCGCTGTCAAAAGAAGATTTGTAACCATCGCGTGATTCGCGGCGAAAAATCAGATCTCCTGTATATCCTTCTTTTTCACCTTTACCGTTAATGATAAGTTCTCTTGAACCTCTGGTGCCAAGACCGGCGGCAACAGAAATTTCTTCTTTGTTTTCACGATGAAAATTGTCGACTATCGGCTTTTCGGTCAGCGGTTTGCTCTGTGAAGGGCCGCTGTCGGGTATTAGCCCGGGCATGGGGTCGCTTCTTTCGCCAAGTTCCATTTCAAGAGTATTCGGACTTAAATCGATTTTTTCTGTCTGGGCATCTTTACCAAGAATCTGAACTTTGCCCATGTCAAAGTCATTTCCGGCATGTAAGGCTGCTGAAGCTCCGAGGGCCAATAATAGGGCAGCTATTTGTTTTGTTTGCATCTGAATGCCTCCGGCATATTTTTATTATCTGCAAACAATATCGGCATAAATCCACTAAAAATTTAAAGAAGAAAGAAAAAAAAAGATTCGGCTCAAAACTTTTGTTAATAAAGGTTTAGAGGGTAGGGGAGTAAATAATTATCCCAGATATTTTAAAGCCGCCAGGTTAAAGAATAATTTTATGATTTTGTTTCGCTGAAATTGGGAAAAATCAATTCATAAACATTCTTTATATAAGGCCGAGAACAGCGGTAGTTAAGTGCCCGCTGTTCTCGGTGCTATCTGTTTGAATGGAATAGGTTCCATTTTTATCAAGCTACAGTTATTTCTTTTTCCAGATAAACATCCTGTATTGTGTTAAGAAGCTCGATACCTTCTTTAATTGGTTTTTGAAACGCTTTTCTTCCTGAAATAAGACCCATGCCTCCGGCTCGCTTGTTGATTACGGCTGTTCGAACGACCTGTTGCAAGTCGTTTTCTCCGCTGCCACCACCGGAGTTAATCAACCCCATACGTCCCATATAACAATTTGCTACCTGATATCTTGTGAGATCGATTGGATTATCTGTTGTCAGATTATCGTAAACTCCGGGATGTGTTTTCCCGAAATTGATGGCATTAAAGCCGCCGTTGCATTGGGGCTGTTTTTGTTTGATGATATCCGCTTCAAGCGTAACACCCAGATGATTGGCCTGCCCGGTAAGATCAGCCGAGAGATGATAATCTACACCGTCTTTCTTAAAGGCACTATTACGTAAATAACACCAGAGAATTGTGAACATGCCAAGTTCATGAGCTTGTTTAAAAGCATTTGTCACTTCTTCGATCTGCCGGTTTGATTCTTCTGAACCAAAATAAATGGTAGCACCTACTCCGGCGGCTCCCATATTGAAAGCTTGCCGGACAGAAGCAAACATGTGCTGGTCATGTGTGTTGGGATATGTCAGTAACTCGTTGTGGTTGAGTTTTAGAATAAAAGGAATTTTGTGTGCGTATTTTCTGGAAACTGAACCCAGAACCCCAAGCGTGGATGCCACAGCATTACAACCACCTTCAATTGCCAGTTTAACAATATTTTCAGGGTCAAAGTAGATTGGATTGGGAGCAAATGAAGCGCCGGCTGAATGTTCGATTCCCTGATCAACCGGAAGAATTGATAAATATCCTGTGCCTCTAAGTCTGCCATGATCAAACATGGATTGTAAATTCCTGAGCACATTCCCGGGACGATCGCTGTTCAACATTATTTTATCAATAAAATCAGAACAGGGGATGTGGATATCCTCTTTTTTGACTGTGGTGCATTTGTGTTCCAATAGCGATGTTGATTCGTCACCAAGTAAAGATGTAATTTTTTCTAACAAAATATATCCTCCTTTTTTAAATGACAACTCAGCTTTAACTGGGCTCTCAATTCTTTCTAAATTGTTTAATCTACGATCATTCTATAACACCTGCAGTCTTATGGCAAAGGTTGTTTCAGAAAAGAATTTGCTTTGCACCAGGCCTCAAAGCTCCAAAGAAAATAACCACAGGGCGCTCAGAGAATCTTTTTCAGACAGTATTAAGCTATTTCTTGCAGGTTTTTTCAAACTGTTGCTATCATAGTTACCGAAAGAAAGACTATCTTAACTCAAAACAGGAGGATTCAATGCCTATTCATAAATTTGCCGGGAAACCAGCTCCCATTGAATTGATTGCTAATATACCCCAACTGGTTGCTGCATATTATACGCGCCACCCATCTCCGGATGAGCCAACTCATCAGGTTTCGTTTGGAACTTCCGGGCATCGCGGATGCTCTTTAAAAAACAGTTTCAACGAAGATCATATTCTGGCAATTTGTCAGGCGATTTGTGAATATAGATCTGGAAAAGGATATACCGGCCCATTATTTGTGGGTATGGATACTCACGCTCTTTCAGAAGCCGCTTTTGCTACCTCCGTAGAAGTCTTTGCAGCTAATGGTGTAACTATCAAAATTCAGGAAGGAGGCGGATATACTCCAACTCCTGTAATTTCCCATGCAATTCTGACTTACAACAAAGACCGAACAGACGGTTTCGCTGATGGAGTAGT
The DNA here is from genome assembly GCA_051747585.1 of Candidatus Rifleibacteriota bacterium. Classification (GTDB taxonomy): domain Bacteria; phylum Muiribacteriota; class Ozemobacteria; order Ozemobacterales; family Ozemobacteraceae; genus DYKG01. The sequence continues at coordinate 69 of JBNJGH010000181.1, read as the reverse complement.
AATTACGCCTTCACATAATCCACCTCAGGACGGAGGTTTCAAATACAATCCACCTTCAGGCGGGCCTGC
>JBNJGH010000180.1:0-5996 GCA_051747585.1 Candidatus Rifleibacteriota bacterium | reverse complement strand
TATCTCAAAGATTAAGTGAGACCAATAAGCTGGTAACCGAAAAAACGACCTCCAGCTCCAAGCCAAAATCCTGTCGGGTTATAACTGTTGCTTCTGCAAAAGATGGTTACGGAAAAACAACTTTTTCCTCTACCATGTCTCAGATACTAAGTGTCGAAGCCAACAAAAAAACTCTGGTTATAGACCTTGATCTTTATTTTGCCGGCATAACCCAGAAATTTGGACTTCACTCACCTAAATCAATAGTCGATGTTAGTAAAAAAATTCTAATGAACGATGCGGGTATTGATATTGCAAATGAATCAGTGAGAGTTTCCAATAATCTTTATATTGTACCTGCACCACGAAACTTTCTCGAAGCTGAACAAGTTCACGCGGATGATGTAAGCAAACTGGTAAAACATGCCCGTAAAAGCTTCGACTATATTATAATTGACTCTGGCTCGGTATTTGATGAAAATCTTTTTGTTGCCCTTGATATTGCAGACTTTATATTTTTCGTCCTTGATTTCTCATCACTGCAATCCATTACCGACAATGTGAGATTCTTACACGGAATTTCACGCCTGAGTTACCCAAGAGAAAAACTCATACTACTTGCAAATAATGTCAATTCCGAATTTTCGACAAATAAAACCAGTAAGGTTTTTCCTTATCCTATTATAGGCAGTCTACCAAACTTACCATCCAACTCACTTAAATCAGGTAAAACCCAATTCGAATTTAGTCCACAATGTCCTTATTGTGAAATGCAACGTTTGTTGATAAAACAGATTCTCGACGAAAAGAATCTTGAAACCGTTGAAAGCAAAAATACAATTTTTAATAAGTTGTTTGGCGGAAAAGATGCTGAGCAGATGATCAATCTGCAGCTCAATCAGCTACAAAAGCTTCCGGGTGGCTATTTTGCTCCGATTATCAGTAATGATGATGTAAGGTCTCAGGTAAAATTTATACGTTACAACATGATGTTCGGATATCTGAACGAAGCTCGTGACAATCTTTTAGCATTTATGGAATATTCATCAGACCTTGCCCCATTGCTGGAGCTTTATGGCGAAATAATGCTTGTATACAAAGATACATCACAAGCTCTTGAAGCTTTTCAAAAAGCTGTAAATTTAGATCCTGAAAGGCATCTTGCCCAGGGATACCTCAGCTCACTTACCGGTAGCAAAGAAAAACTCGAAAAAGCGATTCAAACAGTAGAAGCCAAGATCGAAAAGAACCCAACTCATTTGGACCTATTAAATGATTATGGCAAGATTCTTCTCAGGAACGAAAAGTATGAAGACGCTTATGATAAATTCTGCAAAGCATTGGAATCTAATCCCAATTACGTCGATGCCAAAATAAATAAAGCCATTGCAATGAGTTATATGAACAAGGCCGATCAAGCAATCGAGCTTTTACTTGGTATGCCTGCCAAAAGCCCGAGAATTTATTTTACTCTTGGTAAGATTTTTTATAACACCGGCAGACTGCATTTATCTTATCAGGCTTATAAAAAAGGCCTCAGCCTTTATCCCAATGACAACAGATTTCACACCAGACTTACCGAACTTTCAAATTATATGCAGAAACTCGAATCGCTTATCGATCTGCATGAAAGATTTGTCAATACCAATCCATCCTTCCCAGACTTACATGCAAAACTGGGAAACTTTTATCATTTAGCCGGCAAATCAGAGCTTGCAATTGAAGAATTCAAAAAAGCTCTTTCTTTAAACCCAGAATACAAATATGCTGAAATCAAGCTTGAGGGCGTTCAAAAAGACATGATCTGGCGTCTGGCCAAAACCCAGCTGGAAGAACATATCCATGTAAATCATGAAGTAACAAAGAATCTTACGGTCGATCTCAGCTGTGAGTGTATAAAGCATAAAAACAACCATTATCCTGATGATATAGTAGTTTTGATTAAAAATGTCAGAACTGCAAGGACTATCCAAAAGGCTATTAATAGATCCCAGATGGAACAGGGTTTCGTTAAAATTGACTGTTCGCCTTTAGGACTGGTAGCCGCTCAGGATATTTTGCTGTTTCAGATGGTCGATGTAAAATCAAAAAAATTATTGCGATTTGAGCCTCATTACCTGACCCCTGAAGAAATTAGAACCGGGAATTGCAAAGTAATTCTTCCTATAGAGCTTTCGGCGGAGCACGATCTTGATAAAATATTACCAAAGTATTTTCTTGTTCATCTTGACTCAAAACAATTTGCCGAAACAATTTCAAATGCTGAAGGAGTGTACAAAGCCATAATTAAGAACCAGACAAATGGCCTTGAGGCAGAGGGGCATATAAATCCAGAAAATGAAGACCAGATCAACTTCGTCTTTAAAGCCCCTGATTCAACTAATGGCGATGGGGTTGTAAAACCCGGCGACCGAATGACAATAAAAATTCACGACAACGATAAATCAGAAGTTTTTTCGATGCAGTTTGCCGTAGGAAATTCTGATATCAAGAATTTCTACAAGAAAATAGTACCACAGGAAATCAGCAAACAATAATTTTATTTAGTTATTAATCCCGCTTAGACGGCTGCTTATTAATTTCAAGTAGCCGTCTTTTTCTTGCGAAACTCCGGCAACTATGCCTGCTAATAAAGCGACTGAACGAACAAAACAAAAAACCGGTACCATAAAAAATAAAATGGCGCTCTGCTTCCAGGCAATTTTTAATAAGGGCAGACAGGAAAACAACCAGCAGACTTTCCATATTGATCTTAAATTGCGAAAGAAAAGAATAAAAGGCAAAATAGAAACCAATACCAACTGTGCTTTAAGAGTATCAGGAGTGTAAGAATTACCAGCCAGCTTTTTGGGATGGTCGAGATAAACTTTCATTCGCCAGAATGCTCTGCCATATTTCAGCCGGGCATAGTTGATCCACCCTTCTCTGTGGCGGTGTTCAACAATTGCCTCAGGAATAAATATAAATTTTCCACCTCTTGCCTTAATTCTAAATGATAAATCTACATCTTCATTTGTTATAAGCTCAGTGTCAAAGCCCTTTACCGCATCGAGATCTTCGCGTCGATAAGCAGCCGAATAAGTATCGATAAAATCAATATCCGGGCTTTGCATAAGGAAATCGTATCTTTCAAGAAATTCGATTTGAGCTAATCTGGCCCAGAAATCGGACTGGGTAGTTTTATATGCTCCTTTGACTCCTGTAACTTTTTTATCGGCAAAGGGGGCGACCATTCTACCTAGCCAGTAAGGTTCAGGCTGGCAATCTGCGTCAGTAAAAACAATAATTTCCGAATTAGAAGCCTTGATGCCGGCGTTTCTGGCAGCAGCCGGCCCCTGATTAGGATCGAGTCTTATAACCCTAAGCTTAAAGCTGCTGAAGTCTTTAGCAATATCAAGTTCAGGGTTCGAGCCATCATCTACAAGAACTACTTCAAATGGCTTATCATAAATCTGCCCGGCAAGGTGTTCAAGCAAACTATAAATCTGTCGGCCTGCGTTATAAACAGGTACGATTACAGAAACACTTGTCATTTAACAGCCTGAATAAAGCGAATCATTTCATAAATTTCATCTTCACTGGTGGCTCTAACTATATAAGCAAAATTGCCCATAACTTCTGCAAAAACTATTGGAACTTCGGTAAACATAGCTATTTTTTTGCCAAATCTTTCTAATATTTCTTCGTGTGAATGCTTATAATTTTTGCCCCATTTGCGCGAAATATGAGATGCAAAATACTTTCTTTCTACCGGAGCATGAAATTTATTTTCGACTACAATGTTTGCCCATTCCTGATAAACATTAATATCCGAGGCAAAATTCATAAGATCTACGGTATAGCCTCCCGGCGGTCTGCAATTCATTTCCAGCACATAAAGTTTACCGGTTTTTCTGTCTCGCAAAAATTCGAGGTGGAAAAACTTAGCCTTCATATCAAACTTTTTAACAATTTTTTTACCAATTTTTATGGCATCCTCGGGAATATCGCGAACCAGATAAAAGCTCAGATCTTCCTGATAGGCAACCAGGTCATAGGCACCATTTACAGAAAACAACGAGCTGTAAAATGCAATTTCGCCATTCTGGTCACAGATTCCATCAAAGGTTAATAGCTGCCCATCGATATATGGCTCGACAAAATAATCACCATCCGGCCTGGTATCGTAAAAATGCTGCAAATCTTTTTCGTTCTGTATTTTGTAGGCCGCCATAGCCCCTACCCCGATATCAGGTTTGGCAAAAATCGGGTAACCATGTTTATCTATAAAGCGTTCTAAAGATTTTTTGCTTATGATTAGCTCGCCATCAACAACAGGAGCTTTGCATGCCTGAAAAATCTTTTTCATTTCAGATTTTCTCTTAATTTTCATTGTGTGCTTAACATCAGCACCTTGAACATTAAAATCCTCTCTGATTCTTGCTTCATGCATCATCCAGTGCTCGTTATGAGACTCGACTCTTTCAATACGTCCCCATTTGTGAATGAAGTGACCACAGGCACGATAAACCTGTTCATAATCTTCAAGATTCATTACCTGGTAGTATTCAGTTAATGAATTTTTTAAAGTATCGCTTAATGACCCGTAACTTTCTTCGCCTATACCGAGAACTTTTGCTCCACGATTTGCGAGTCCCTGGCAGAAAGCCTGAAAGTTAGGCGGAAAAGATGGGGAAAGATATATAATATTCATTAAAAAACTTCCTGTAAATTTTGGTGTATTTTTCAGCTTAGCTGTTGCGGCCAACAAAAATCGGTCTTAAAGCCGCATTAATTCTAATAGATTTTTTTAAAAATCGCAACTACCCGCCTCAATCAAGCTATTTTACGGTTAATTTGATTTTTTTACTTTAAATTTTTATGGTCTAACTCTTCGGCTTTTGCGGTATTAGCAAGCTCGATACTGATATTCTCTCTTTTTAATATCTTTTTCTGTAAGGCAAAAATTTCAACAATTTGCTCTGCTCTCGAAAACATTCCTGCAAAAACAACAATTAACATCACCATAAAAGTCAAAAATAGTGTAAAACCTTTTCTATTATTATGAAATTTGCAGTATTTCATTTTCCGCATCTCCACCAGCTTTTAATCTCATTTTTGTCTATTTTAAGTGGTATGATATAGGTTCTGCTTCCGGCTATCTCCAAATTACCAGTAAACTTAAGGCTTTTAAAAACATGGCTTTTACTACCATTGTAAAAAGCAATACAGGAAGAACCTTTATCCAGGATTAATTTGGCCCCATCATTAAAAACTATACTATTCTGATCAGAGCTCTTAATTTCTTTTCTCTGTAGATTGATTTTTTTTAGTTTCAGAAAATCTGACAGCAGCCTTTGATTGTAATCAAGTGTTTCCTGCCTACGTTCCTCCAGGCCTGTAAGAACTCTAATCGGTGCCCAGAAAGCCTCAACTATTATGGCTATAATAGCAACAACAATCATGAGCTCTATTAATGTAAAACCTTTTCTAGTCATAGGTTAAATCAACCTTTTTAATATATCTGCGTTTTTCTGTTTTATTTTTTTTCTTTTTAAACGTTGTTATAAAAAGCGTTTGTTCTTCTAACTTAAAATTAATTTTCCATCTGTCTTCATCGATAATATTGCGGTAAAAAGAAGGCTTCAAATTACTTTCGAGGCTCAAATTGTCATTATAATGCAGAGCTTTATTTTTTAAGCTCTCCAAAGTAAATAAGGCAAAATTGTTGTCTTGCATTAAATCGATTGTTTTTTTCTGAGAATGCGAAAGGCTAAAAAGTCCAGCGAGTAAAATTGAAAGCAAAACGGCAGTCAAAAGAGTTTCTAAAAGCGTCAGACCGGATTTTTTCATTAATAACTCCATATCAGCCAGTAATAAGTATCAAAAAGACTTGAGGTAATACATAACACAAAGAAACCTGCCATTAACAGTGCAAGCACTGCTGAAACATCTGTAAAAGCCCTGAGAAAAGAAACTGAAATTCTGAAATTTGCCCGGGAAAAACGCTTAAAAATTTCAGTCAAGTTTTCTTTGGA
>JBNJGH010000179.1:0-6117 GCA_051747585.1 Candidatus Rifleibacteriota bacterium | reverse complement strand
AGTTGAAGTTAACAACAGCCTGACCATTAGCGCGAGTGCTTCTGACAGCGATGGCACAATAAGCAAAGTTGAGTTTTATGCCGGCTCAACCCTTCTGGAAAGCGATCAATCCGAGCCTTACAGCTACGCCTGGACCCCGGCCACTGCCGGAGATTATAATCTCACCGCAAAAGCTTATGATGACAAAGGTGATAGCAAAACTTCAACGGCTGTAAGCATTACAGTCAACAGCCCTCCGGCTTCAGTTGGGCCTGCGCTATTAATTACTGAAGTGAGCAGCGCTCAGTATTCAAATACTCCCAAGTGGTTTGAGGTTTATAACAGTTCAAATCAGTCTTTAAACCTGAGCAACTACAGTTTACGTGTATCTGCCAGAGATTCCGAAGGCTACATCAGCAGCACGAAATTTACTGCCCCCTCGCTAACAATTGAACCTCAAAAATATGCAATAGTAAGATACAAGCCTTCTAGCTCTGAAGATCTTTTTGATGGCCCTTCTCTTGTCCATTTCGGTGATACAGGGAGCGAAACAATATCATGGGGAGAATATGGAGCTATAGAGATATCTGACAATTCTGATAATTCAATCATTGATTATGTACAATGGGGCGTCATACACACCTATAACCCATCCGAAAATCCTTCAACTGCTTCTGAATGGTCAGGTGACCCTGCAACCGCAATGCCTGCCGAAGAAGGCTATGTTCTGGTTAGAGACAAAAACAACACTGACACAAACAGCGCTTCAGACTGGACTTTAAGAGGCTTTGGCACCCCCGGAGCAATAAACGATGTAATTTCAGATACCGACGCTGATGGCGATGGTATTCCAGATGATAACGAAGCTGAAGGCAAAACCTATTGTGGTCTACCCTATTATGACTGGGGTGCCAGAAGCGGCCAGAAAGATATTTTTGTCCATATTGACTACATGAATCCTGATGACGCACCCAAGCCCCTGGCTGTAACCCCAAGGCAAGCAGCACTTCAAAGAATAGTGACAGCATTTGAAAATCGTGGCATAGCAATACATTTTGATGTTGGCAATATTTTCGGCACATCTGTAAGTGACTATTGTCTGGAAAACAAAAGCCATTCAGTTACTTATACTGAATTACTTGATCTCTCACCAAGTTCAGGAGCTGGAAGCGCTTATTACTATAAAGCTCAAAATTTTCCAATCTCAAGATTGCCAATATTTCATTATTGCCTGATGGGTTACAAACCGAATGGAAGTTTCTCTGGCCTCGGAGAAATTGACGGAAACGATTTTATTATTACTTTGGGTAATGCCAACTTTGAGACAAGCAGCCAAGAACAGATAAATTATATGAACTTCAGCCATGCAGCCACAATCATGCATGAACTGGGGCATAATCTGGGTCTGGAACACGGCGGCGATGTAGAAACTAACTATAAGCCAAATTACGTAAGCATTATGAATTACATGTATTCCAATTATGGTTTACCGGCAACCGGAAACAGCCAGGAGGGCGACAGGTATTATTACTATCGCTTTAGTTCCGTTGACGGTTCAGCCGATACCTCCAACTTCAACCAATATTTCCCGCAAGGTTGGTGGATTGATCTACACAACGATCCATACGAAGGCCAGGGAACCATGGACTACTCAGATGGAAGTGGTGGCAGCCTAGATGAAAGAAGTTTAAACGAAAGCGATGGTTTGAATAGATCCGGCAGTGCTCCGGTTGACTTCAATGGCAATGGCAGCACTTCAGATTCAAGTTTCGCTTTCGATCTTAACAATGACGGCACCAATGAAGTTATTAGCGATTATAACGACTGGACAGCCATCAGCGCTAACTTTTCCAAGTATATAAGCGGCGTAGCTTCAATAAGACCAAGCTCAGTAAACAATCTGCCTCCAAAGCAGGACTGGTTGGCAGATGATTATCAAAGAGTTGTACCATGCGATCCAACCGGAATCTGCAGGCATAAACACTGATAAATTATAGGCATGCTCAACAAGGCTGTAAAAATAATAAAGAATGCGGAGCGGGTGTGCGCTTTTACCGGGGCGGGGATCTCGGTTGAAAGCGGCATTCCGCCATTTCGGGGGCCTGACGGGCTCTGGAGTAAATATGATCCTTCATGTCTTGATATTGAAAGGTTTTTAATTTCTCCGGAGCCCAGCTGGCGAATTATTAAAGAAATCTTTTATGATTTCTTTGGCAAGGCCAGGCCAAACGCGGCCCATACAGGGCTGGCCGAGCTTGAAAAGCTGGGATTGCTGCATTCGGTTATAACTCAGAACATAGACAATCTGCATCAGCTTGGAGGCAGCAGGATTGTGCATGAATTTCACGGCACTGCGAGCAGAATGATTTGCCTTGATTGCCATAAAAGCTTTGCTTCAGATGAAATAAACCTCGACAAATTACCTCCGGAATGCCCGAACTGCGCAATTGGTCATTTAAAACCGGATTTTATCTTTTTCGGCGAAGCAATTCCTGAACCGGCGCGAACCAATTCTTTCAAGGAAGCAGAAATAAGCGATGTTTTTCTGGTAATCGGCACAACCGGAGAAATTATGCCCGCCTCTATGATTCCTTATATTGCCTGCGAGAACGGGGCAAAAATTATTGAAATTAACACCAGACCTTCGAATTATACCAACCAGATCGTTGATGTTTTCCTTCAAGGATCTGCAACAATAACCCTGAAAAAGCTGGTGGAAGCGGTTAAATCTTAACCTGCATCCAGCGTGCGGGTGCCTTCATATCAGCATCATCAACCGTATTATACCCGGTCCACTGAATTTTTCTGGCAACTTTTGCCTCAGGATTAAGCTCAACCCCTTCAAGAACTTCACGACAGAAGGTTTGATAACCGGTGCGATCGACAATATAACCTATGTGCTCTTTTTTAAGGCAACGTAATATATGACGTTCAATGTATGGAATTGTATTTTTAATAACTTGTATAACCGTTTCTTCGTTTGCCCAGTTTAAAAAAGGCCTTGCCAGTCGCGGGTTTCTCTTTCCCGTTCTTCCCATGATTACCATGCGATAAAATTGCTGTGGTTTTCGCGTCCAGGCAGCAACCGGACAAGCCAAAACGCACTCGCCACAACCTATACAACGCCTTTCATCTTTTACTGCTTTCCCATTTCTCATGCTGATTGCTCCGGTCACTTTGCGGCGACAAACTTTTTCGCAGGCCTCACAACCAATGCAGGCGTCATAATCCAAAACAGGCTCACAAATTGAAATAATGCCAAAATCCTGCATGTGTGCTTTGATGCAATCATTCGGACAACCGGTAATTGCGACTTTTATATGCAGATCATTCGGATATAGAACCCCTTCGAGCTTTTGTGCCAGAGCAGTGGTGTCAGAGTTTGCAAAAGGGCAGACTCTGCTCCCGATGCAGGCAGAAATATTTCGCATTCCTGCTGCGGGATAGCCGGTGCCCGAACTGGGTATTTCTACTCCATTTTTTATTTGAAAATTCTCGATCAATGGAGTCAGGGCAGCATTGACCTCAGGGATGCGTTCAAGTGGAATACCCGGAATTTCTACGCCCTGACGAGTGGTAATATGAATATTTCCGTTACCAAATTTTTCAGCTATTTTGCCAATTAAATGCAAATGTTTCGAATCAAGATGCCCGCCCGGAATTCTAATTCTGGCAGCAGTCATATTGCGGTTTTTAGTTATACGAAATGCATTTTTGGTAACATTGCCGCGATCTATATCAGATGACATTTTTACCTCCCATTAATCTATAAGAGCCGATGCTTTGGTAAAATTCAAAACCGGGCCATCCAAACAAATATAGGTATTATCAATTTTGCAATGACCGCATTTACCAATACCGCAGGACATCAATCGTTCATAGGAAACCCAGATTTGTTCCGGCTTTAATCCCAGCATCAAGAATTCCTGAGTGCTGAACTTCATCATTATATCCGGCCCGACCACAACTACTTCTGCTTCCGTCAGATCAGCGGCAGAAAGTTTGCGAATATGCTCGGTAACCATTCCAGTTTTCCCGGACCAGCCAGTCTCAGGCTTATCAATAGTCAAAGTCAGATCGCATTTCTCAGCCCATTCTTTCAGATGTCTGGAAAATAAAATTCCATTTGAATTTTTAAACCCTGTAATAAGACGAAATGAACTGACATTTAAGGAACCATTAGCGGCAAGCTCTATTAGAGGTCTAACCGGAGCCAGGCCAGAACCACCGGCAACTATAACCAGATCACGCCCGGCAAATTGCTCAAGCGGGAAACCTTTGCCATAAGGCCCTCTTATGAAGATAGCTTCGCCAGCTTTGAGGTTCTGAAACACATTAGTTAGTTTGCCAACTGCTCTAATAGTAAATTCAATCCAATCTGAGGAAAACCTGCTTACCGAAATTGGAGCTTCTCCTATTTTAGGAAGCGAAAGCTGAAAAAACTGCCCTGGATTAATTTCTGCAGAAGCTTTTACCCTAAGGGTAAACTCCAGAGGGGTTTCTTTCTCGACACTTAAAATGTCAGCTTTAAATGGTTGATACGGATTATTCTTCAATTTCTTTCACCTCTTTCAGGCGCTGTTTAACCTTATTGATACAGGCTGAAAACGAAATATATTCAGGGCAGACGTCATCGCAGCGGCCACAGCCGACACACATATCGACGCCGAATCTTTTGTGAAAATCATAGATTTTATGAAAGGTTTTGAATCGCATACGATCACCTTTTTTATTGCGATAGCTATGTCCGCCAGCCATTTCGGTAAAACCGTCAAGATGGCAGCCATCCCATACTCTGCGCCTCTCACCAGATTGCCGACTATCCGGATAAAATATATCTCTGGTTGTAAAGCAGCTGCAGGTAACGCATGAGGTATTACAGCGACCGCAGGCAATACACCGACTGTCGTATTCTTCCCATACATCGTCAGCAAAAATCCACTCCGGCATATTTTCGACTTTGGGTAAATCTACCTTTTTCTGGTTTTCCTTGATAAAAGCCGGTTTAAAATCAATCTTTTCTCCAGACTCGGCGAAAAACGGGATAAATTTTTCATCCTTTATCTGTGCTTTAATATTGTTTTCTTTAAACTGTACTGCTACGGCGTAATTTTCGCTATGATTGGCATTCATGGAAACACAAAAACAATTTTCGAACCCCTCGGTGCACTCGATCATAAAGAAGTGAAGCTTATCTCTTCTTCTTTTATAATAAGGGTCTGCCTGATCGCCATTCTCGAGGAAAATTTTATCAAGCCGCTCTATTCCGTTAATATCGCAGGGTCTTAGAAAAACGATTGTTTCGCGATCATCATCCAGCTCAGGTTCGGTAAATTGATCGACAGTAAAATAAAACATGGTTTCATCTGGTGGAAAAACCAGAGATTTGGGAGAGAGATTGCTTTTATCGCTTAATTCAAGATCGTCGAAGGTTTTAAGTTCAGCATATTTCACCAGGTCGGTATCAGAGAATCTTCCAAGTTTTTTAAACCTCACCGGCCCGACAATCCTGAATTTTTCGTTAAGTTGTGAGAATAAAAGCTCCAGGCTTTTCCCTTTAACTTCAAATGCTTGCATAAAAAAACCTTTCAATAAAATCAGTAATTCTAATTCTGTAAGTTGGTCAAGGCACGATTAAGGCTGTAATAATGCTTTACTTCTTCAGCAATGAGTCGGTCAATATCTGCCAGGGCCAGGCCTTGCCGCAATGAATCTTTTACAGCTGAATAGAAAAAAACAGAATTCTTTTCTATCTGCATGGCTTTTTCAAGAATTTTTTCTATATCGTTACCTTCAGATTTAAAAACATCTTCAGTAAAAATCCGACCGGATGTCAGAGCCTCTAGAAAATCTTTTTCGTCATTGTCTGCATTTGGTGTTTCGTCAGGTCTTGATTTTTTTTCGATTTCTTTTAGCAATTTGTTAAAAAATTCTGCATGACCTTTTTCCATTTCCGAAAGTCGTAATAAAAGATCTCTGCTTTTGCCCTGAGTCTGTTCGGCGGATTTACGGTAAAATTCTGCTCCTCTTTTCTCCAGCAGGACAGCAGCTTTATAAACATCTACTGAATTTAACAACAAGCTCATAATTTTCCTCCCATTTAATAAAAGCACTCATTAATTAACTACCTTTATAACC